>CAZLRM010000282.1:0-2412 GCA_964561895.1 uncultured Christensenellaceae bacterium
CGATGATGCGGTCGGCCTGCAGCGCGATATCCATGTCGTGCGTAATGAGTATCAGTGTTTGGCCGAACTTCTGGTTGGAAAGGCGCAGCAATGCCATAATTTCGGTGCCGTTTTTGCTGTCGAGGTTGCCCGTGGGCTCGTCGGCGAGCATGAGAGCGGGGCTGGAGATTAGCGCGCGGCCGATGGACACGCGCTGCTGCTGCCCGCCCGACAGCTGGTTCGGCAGGTGATGGCGCCGGTCGGAAAGCTTCAGCATGGCAAGCAGTTCATCCAGCTGCGTTTTGTCGCTTTTGCGGCCGTCCAGCAGCAGCGGCAATGTGATGTTCTCCTCCACATCGAGTACTGGGATGAGGTTGTAAAACTGATAGATCAGGCCGACCTGCCGCCGCCGGAATATCGCGAGGCGGCTTTCGTCGAGCGCGTAGATATCCGTGCCGTCCACATAGACCTTGCCCGAAGTGGGTCTGTCCACGCCGCCGATAATATGCAGCAGCGTCGATTTACCGGAACCCGAAGCGCCTACGATGGCGACGAATTCGCCCTTGCGTACGCTTAAGTTTATGTTGTCCAACGCCTTTACTGCGGATTCGCCGCTGCCATAGGTTTTGCTTAAGTTTTCGATTTTAAGTATCTCCATACGATTCTCCTTTTGCCTTGATGTTTCGATGATAACCGGCGAAAGTGACGCGGCGGTGAATTTTATCGTGACGGTATTGTCATTTTCGGCAGACTTTGATTAATCACAGGATATTTGGGAAGCGCAGCGTGAATACGCTGCCACGCTGGAACGAAGCCGCGGTGATGCTGCCGCCCTGCTCCTGCACGATGGCGGCGGCCATGGCAAGGCCGATGCCCGCGCTGTCCTCCGACGCGTTTTTGCCGCGGTAGAAGCGGCTGAATATGTGCGGCAGGTCGGCGCTGTCGATGCCCGGCCCGGTGTCGGATATGCGTATCTGTGTGAACAGCGGGTTTTCCTCGCACGAAACGGATATGGTGCCGCCCTCGGGCGTATGCTCCACGCAGTTTTTGAGCACGTTGAGCAGCGCTTCAGCTGTCCAGTTCTCGTCACATGCTGCGATGGCTTCGCCCGCGTCCACAGAAACCGTCTGGTTTTTGAGCTCGGCGGGGATCAGCAGCGGCGCGCACGCGCGCTCGATCAGACTCCGCACGGGGATGCGGCGCTTATTGAACTTAACCGTCTTTGCATCGAGCCGTGACATCTTGAGCAGCGAAGATACGAGCCATTGCAGCCGCTCGATCTGCAGCCGCATGCGGCTCGTAAACGTTTGCCGCTTGTCCTCCGGCAGCTCCGCGTCGCATAGCAAATCGGTCATGATGAGCATCGAAGTGAGCGGCGTTTTGAGCTGGTGAGAGATGTCGGACAATGCGTCGGCGAGCGAAGCCTTTTCGCGCTGCAGCAGGTCTCCGCGTTCGCGCAACGCGACCGTAACCTTGTATATCTCGCTTTTGAGTATTGAAAGCTCGCCCTCGGTGTTGTCGCGCACGTCGAGCGCACAGTCGCCGCTGTTGATGCGCTTAAGATAGTCGCACAGCCGGCTGATCTGCCGGTAGCGCTGATAGGTGTACGCGAACGCGAGGAGCAGGAAAACGGCGGAGCAGGCGGCGGCTGCGATGCCCGCCGCGACGGAGACGAGAAAACTGACGAGCGTCAACGCCGCCCCGGTAAAAAGCATGGTGATTAGGAAACGGCTGAATTCTTTATTGCGCATAAGTTTCACCCGCCTTGTAGCCAAGGCCTCGCACCGTATGGATCAGTTTGGGATTGCCCGGATCATCCTCGATCTTTTCGCGCAGGCGCTTGATGTAAACCGAAAGCGTGTTGTCGGTCACGAAATCGCCCGCGATGTCCCAGATGCCCTCGAGAAGCTGTGAGCGCGACAGCAGCTGCCCCGGGTGTGTCGCAAGCGTTAAAAGCAGCCGGTATTCGAGCGCAGTCAGCAATACCTCCGCGCCGTTTTTGGTCACCTTGGCCTGCCGCGTATTGATGAGCACGGGGCCGAGCAACAGTTCGTCGCGGTTTTCTTCGTTCTTTTCGGCGCGGCGCAGCACCGTACGCAGGCGCGACAACAGCTCGCGGATGCGGAAAGGCTTGGTGATGTAGTCGTCCGCGCCCATATCGAGTCCCATCACGATGTTGACCTCCTCGTCGCACGCGGTTAAAAACACGACGGGCGTATCGCCTTGCGCTCGGATGGCGCGGCAAATATCGTAACCGCTGCCGTCGGGCAGCGAGAGATCGAGCAGCGCGAGATCGAAGCGCGCATCTGCCAGCGCCTGATTCGCCTGCGCCGCACTCAAGCAGGCCGTCACGCCGTAGCCCTCCTGTTTCAGCGTATATTCGAGCCCCATTACGATGGATTTGTCGTCTTCGACGAGCAGTATCTGTTTCAT
>CAZLRM010000283.1:0-2403 GCA_964561895.1 uncultured Christensenellaceae bacterium
CGGTATCATATACTTCTTTGCCCGCAGCGGCATTATACGCAGCGATATTCGCGTTATGCTCATCAATATTTTTTGCAAACACAAGCTCGCCGGAACTCGGGCTCTTATTGCAAAAATACAGGTACTTGCCGGTCACGTATTCCTCGTCCGGATACAGCGCAGCCTCAATGGCCTGCTGACCCGGATTGGATATCGGCCCGATGGGCAGCCCAATCACCTTGTAAGTGTTGTACGGCGAATTGATCTCCCGCTCATCTTTTGAATGGGTAAGCTTCTTCTCCCCGATAATATAGCTCAGCGTCGCGTCTGACCCGAGTGTCATATCGATATGGAGCCGGTTGTGGAATACCGCCGAAACCTTCTTGAAATCGCCCTGAAGCGCTTCCCACTGTATCATCGAAGCCATCGAAACCACCTGATCGACGCTCATGCCAAGCTCCTTTGCGCGCTCTTCATAGTCCAGCGTATATTTCTCGTCGAAGCGGCTGAGCAGCTTCGCTATGACCTCCTTGGGTGCGGCATCGGTATAGAACTCGTACGTGTCGGGGAACAGATAGCCTTCCAGCATGTATTTCCGCCCGTCCTGCTGCGCGGTATCGGGCAGCGCCTCAATGAACGAATAATTGCCGAATGCGTCCTTATCGTTGCATAGCTTAAGGAACTCCGCACGCTCGGTTTCATTGAACATGCGCTTTTCCTTCAGCGCCGCAGCTATATCTTCAACCGTCATACCCTCGGTAAATACAATCTCAGTGACTTCCTCCGCGCCGTCGCCCGCCGCGAGCGTCTCCATGATATCGTCTATCGTCATGCCCGGGGACAGCTCATACGTGCCCGCCTGCAGCTTAGAGGACATATCGTTGAAATCCACATACACCTGAAATACAAGCTTGTTGCGGATGATACCCTCTTCATACAGCAGCGTCGCTATCTTGGAAAGCGAAGACCCCGTCTTAATCTCAACCGTCTTAAATCTTGAGGTGTCACCGTCTACCGGCGCAATGTAATTGTTATTTAAAAAATTGTATGCAAAGCTGCCTGCCAGCCATACCAGAACGACGCTGATAAAAAGTATCAGCAGCGGGCGCATCATACGCCACACTACCAAACCCGCCGGAAGATCGCGGATTGCGCTGCGTTCCTCACACCGCTCCACCGGTTCCTTGCCCGCCGTACCCAGCGAAAAGGCACGCGTCGATCCGTCGATCTGCTCCGGATTTTTACGCTGCGTCTGCTCGCTTTGCGGATCGTCAATGAAAAATTGGTTGTTCCCGTTTTTATCCGCCATGCGCTATCCTACTCGTTTAAAAAATCCAGCCCCATGTCGCACGCGTCGCCGATAATGCGGTAAACGTCGCTGATGAGCGTCTGGAACTTGTATTCCGCGGCGAAAAACGCCGAAACGTCCTTATTAAACGCCAAAACCTCACCCAGCTTTTTAAGCTTATCCATCGTTTCGGCGTCCGGCGTCCTGCCGGTTAAGTAGCTCGCCTGCGCCTCAAGCTGCAGCTTCTTGTATTCCGAAAGCAGCTTTTGGGTCGCCTCATCCGCAGTAGCCAACTCTTTGAGCCGCGCGTACTCGATGTAATCCGCGCTTTTTTTGATCTCGGCGGCAAGCTCGTGCGCTTTATCATACACCTGCATACAGAGCACTCCTTATATGTCTATGATAACGGGCAATATCATGGGATTGCGCTTGGTGTTGTCATACAGGAAGCTGCGCAGCGCTTTTTTGATACGCCCTTTAATCGTTGTCCACTCTGTGATCTTGTTTTTCACGCAGTCATCGATGATATCCACGATGATGCGGCGCGCCGCCTCCAGAAGGTCGGTCGATTCGCGCATGTATACAAAGCCGCGCGATATAATCTCCGGGCCGGACACGAGCTCACCCGTTTCGGCGGAAAGCGTCACCACCACGATGAACAATCCGTCCTGCGATAACAGCTTTCTGTCGCGCAGCACCACGTTGCCTACGTCGCCGATGCCGAGGCCGTCGATAATCACGCTTCCCGAAGGTACTGTTTCGGTGAACTGCGAAAACTTTTGGCCGATTTCGATCACCTTGCCCAGCTCCGGTATGAATATATGGCTGCGCTTAAGCCCCATGCTTTCAGCCAGCGCCGCGTGGCGGTACAGGTGCCGGTATTCACCATGCACCGGCACAAAATATTTCGGCCGTGTCAGCGACAATATCATCTTGAGTTCCTCTTCGCAGGCATGACCCGAAACGTGCACGTCCGCGACGCCTTCGTTGATCACATTGGCGCCTTTGCGGTACAGCATGTTGATAACGTCCGATACGTAGCGCTCGTTGCCGGGTATGGGGGTTGAGGATATGATCACGAGGTCGCCGGGTATCATCGAGAGCTTTTTGTGCTCGCCCGCGGCCATGCGCACGAG
>CAZLRM010000284.1:0-2403 GCA_964561895.1 uncultured Christensenellaceae bacterium
CCGTGGTCGAGAGGTGGCCGATGTGGAAAGGCTTTGCGATGTTGATCGACGAATAGTCGATGCATACCACTTTACCCGCACCCTCGGTGCCGCCGCCGTAGCCTTCGCCTTGCGAGGCGATCTTCGTCAACGCATCCTTTGCGCATTGCACCTTATCCAGAAAGAAGTTGATATACGCGCCCACAACCTGCACACTTGATATAAACGCGGGCGCGGTAAGCCGGCTCTGAATGTCCGCCGAAATAGCGGGCGGCGCTTTGCGCAGTGCCTTGGCGAGCTTGAAGCACGGGAAAGCGTAGTCGCCCATCGAATCGTCCGCGGGTGTTTCGATGAGCAGCAGTATTTCGTTTGCATCCAGCCCAGAGGCCGCAGACAGCGCGGCGGCGAGCTGCTCTTTGTAGTCCATGATGAAGCCTTTCAGATATAATACAAAAATATATCATAGATGAGAGGGAATCGCAACGAAAGAGGAGTAAAATACAACGAAAACAAAATCCCCTTTCTGCGCTCTTTCCGTTCCTGTCAAGTGAATAAAACAAGAGCCGGGGTTATCCACGGTTCAGCTTGCTTACAAAGCCTTATGCCTAGATTATATATTAAGCCCTTGTGGATTTCCACACAGAAACATGCCTTTCGATGGATTAGCCTGCCAGTGGCAGTCTAATGCCCTGAGAAAGGCAATAATTAAGACGAGTAATGGACATAAAAACCGCTGGCAAACGAAGTTTGTCAGCGGTCAAAAAGAGCCGGGGTATCCCCGGCTCTTTACCATTTAGCCGCTAAATTTCTGTTACAGTTTCAGTATTGCCAGCGCGACGAAGTAGACCACGAACAGCGCCGAGAATACGTAAAGCAGAGGATGCACTTCTTTAGCCTTGCCGCGGAACACCTTGCAGACCACGTAGAATATGAAGCCGGCTGCGATGCCGTTAGAGATGCTGTAGGTAAACGGCATGATTGCGATCGTGAAGAACGCGGGTATCGCTTCTTCAAGATCTCCCCATTTGATGCTCATAAGCGGCTCCGCCATCAGAACGCCCACGATGATCAATGCCGGAGCGCAGGCCGCAACTGTAACCAGCCCCGCGATAGGAGTCAGTATGATACACGCGGCAAACAGCAGCGCGGTGACAACGGAGGTAAGGCCTGTCCTGCCGCCAGCGCTGATACCCGCGGCGGACTCGACGTAGGTGGTGGTATTGCTCGTGCCGAAGAGGGCGCCGATGGAGGTTGCCGTAGCGTCCGCGAAGAGCGCCCTGTCCATCTTGGACTTGAAGCCCTTGCCTTCAAACAGTGCCGCTTCGTCCTTTTCGTCGAATATGCCGCTCTTGCGCCCGGTGCCGATAAATGTGCCGATCGTATCGAATGTATCGGTCAGCGAGAATGCGAACACCGTAATGATGACGATAATAATCTTTGCCGGATCCGCGAATAGCCCGGCAAAATCGAATTGGAACGCGGTTTTGCTGATATCGGAAATCGCATAAGCTGTGCTGGGATCATATTTGGTGATACCAAGAGGCCAGCCGACTATCACCGTTGCCACGATGCCGATGAGTATCGCGCCTTTTACACGCAGCACCAAAAGTATTACGGTAATCACAAGGCCGATGATCGCCATCAATGCCATCGGGTTAACGGATGCATTGAAGTTGACCAGCGCGGGAACCGCTCCGCCGTTGGAGATAACCGTGCCGTCACCTAAGGTTGTAATCACGTTCCATGGATCGGTTGTGAACTTGATGATGTTAGCGTCTTTCAAACCGATGTAGGCGATAAAGAGCCCGATACCCGCGCCTATAGCGTTTTGAAGCGTCTTGGGTATGGATTTGATGATCGATTTTCTGACCTTGGTTACGGTAATGATGATATTGATAATACCGCAGATAAATACCATAGCTAATGCCTGCTGCCACGTAAATCCAAGGCCGAAACATACCGTGTACGTAAAGAAAGCGTTGAGGCCCATGCCCGGTGCCAGTGCATACGGTACGTTTGCAACCAGACCCATGACGAGAGTACCGATTACGGTCGCGATGATCGTGGCTAGAAATATACCGCCTTTTTCAAAGCCCGGAATAGCGCCGAGGATGTTCGGGTTTACAAAAATGATGTAAACCATCGTAAAGAAAGTTGTAAAACCGGCTATGATTTCTTTGGGGATTGTCGAACCATTGGCTTTGATCTTGAACAGTTTCTCCATTGAACTTTCTCCTTTTTTTAATTTTTATCAAAAAGCAGGCTGCGCCGTGCTTATTTGTATATTGTGATAAAACCCTGTTGTTTATTAGCAATTATAAAGAAGAAACATCGCCGCCAATCTGAATCATTTGAAAAGATATGTTCACAGTTCATTCACATTTTATACTATCAATACTGTAATTTCAACAAGATTCGCGTCGC
>CAZLRM010000285.1:0-2391 GCA_964561895.1 uncultured Christensenellaceae bacterium
TCATCTTTTCATACAACCACTGCGCGCTGGGGTGTGCGTCGGTGGCCTTGAGCAGCTCCAGCATGCATTTTCTTTGCCGCGTATTTCTTACAGGCGCATCGTAATGTCTCACGCGCAAACCTACCTAATCAATAATCGTTATGAATAACGATAGCATGAGAAAATTATATTGTCAAACTGTTTTTTATATTAGTATTGCCAATATTGCATGGGTCAGCGAACCCCTGTAAAATAAAAAGGTAATCTTTAAATATGAGAAAAAAGGCTTTATTAATTAAGCTGGCAGGCAAACTGTAAATGTTCTTTGGCGCTATAGATCGATATCAATCTCGCCCTTTAAATAACAAACCGCTTTGCCGCCTATTTTTATGCGGCTGCCGCAGTCTTCGCAAATCAATTGGCCGCCCCGTGCCGACAGCTGGCGCGCAGTCAACTGCTTTTTGCCAAGGCGCCGGCTCCAAAACGGTATCAGTGTGCAGTGGGATGAACCGGTAACCGGGTCTTCAGGGATGGCCTCCTGCGGTACAAAAAAGCGCGAGACGAAATCGCAGCTTTCGCCTTTGGCCGTTACAGCGACGGCGAAGATATCCATTTGTTTGAGCAGAGAGAAATCGGGCGAGAGGGCTTTTACAGTGGTTTCGCCGTCCACCAGCGCGATGAGGTCGCGGGAGCGATGTGTTTCCAGTACGCGCACACCCAATGCGCTCTCGAGCAGCGCAGGGGTTTCGCACGCAACAGGCGGTCGGCTTGGAAAGTCCAGCGTATAGCTGTCGCCGCTGCGCTCTGCAAACAAAGAGCCGCTCTGCGAGATAAACTCCACGCGCTGCATGGATGGATCGACATCATTCATCAGTATATATGCGCTAGCTAATGTGGCGTGACCGCAAAGATCGATCTCGAACAGCGGCGTAAACCACCTTAAGGCCCAAGCTCCATCATCGCGCGGCACGATAAACGCCGTCTCCGAAAGGTTGTTTTCGAAGGCGACAGACTGCATCATATCGTCCGAAGGCCATTTTTCTAACAGACAAACGCCCGCGGGATTGCCGGAAAATTGCCTGTCCGTAAACGCATCGACTACAAAGTATCTCATCTTGCCTCCTGGTAGTTAGTTCTGTCCGGGTAAAGGGGGCGCGGGTCGTAAGAGCCTTATCATCAGCCTGTTTTTTCCCACAAACAGCAATATGGCTATGGCCGCGGCAAATATACCGATGAGCAGCAGGTAGGAAGGGTCTCCGATGATCCCATAAGACTCCACGGCAGCCTGATCGGTTTCAAATATAGCGTAGTCTATTGGCACAAGTCCTTTTACCATTTCGATGGGCGCGAGCAAGCCGATTGTAAAGTTCCATGCGCCATGGAAACCGCACGAAGCCCAGATGCTATTGGTGCGCAGTATCAGCAGCGCAAGGAATGCGCCGATTAAGGCGAGGTAAATGCCGCCGAGCAGAGAATAATCGCCGTTGGTAATATGCGCGAACGAGAACAGCGCCGAGCTGAGCAGCACGCCGGTAAGTATACCGGTGCGCTTGGAAATCGCGGTCATCAGAAATCCTCGGAAGAAAATTTCTTCGGAGGCCGATTGCACCATAAAACCGAGCAGATACACCGGAATCAGCATTGAGACACCTTTGTACTGCAAATCCTCTGTCACCAGTGACGGAGAAAAATAAAGCAGCAGCGCAGCGACGCCTAAAGCGAACCCCACTGCATAACGCGGTGCGATGCGCTTGCGCGAAAACCCAGCGGTTATCAGCGGGCGCTTTTCGATACGCCTAAGATAGATGATCGTAAAAAGAATAAGCAATGCAGTGATGAACAATGAAACGACCCAGATGCCCTGCGTGGAAATGATCGCATTGAAGAAATCCCAAAATGAATCGTAATATCCGCCCAGAGAGAAAAATGCGCCGTATATAACAAGGCTGACGGTGGAGGCATTCTGGAAAGCGACATAGATTGCGAGCGCAATCAGTATCATCAAGCCTGCGCCCGACCCGAAGGAAGGGCTTTTGATATCATGCAGCATCTCTGGCGCGCGCAGCGTCCACTTTTTCATAATGTCCCCCTGTATGAAACGTACATGGTATTCTATCATGTATTCAAAAAAAAGGAAACCTAAAACGAATTTTTTTGCTTCCTGCGCGTCAATGAGCAGGCAGTACAAATGTTTTCAAGAATACAGAATGGGGGGCAATATGGATGAAAACCGCGGCTGTCCATTTTTCAGGGACAGGCCGCACCAAAAGTAGGCGCGTAAGAAATAAAATTACTCCCTGCGTGACAGAAAACCGGCGATGCGCGAAGCAGCATCAAATATGCGCTCTTCGCTTTGCACGAGCGCCATGCGCACGAAGCCCTGCCCGCCGGGGCCAAAAGCGCTGCCCGGCG
>CAZLRM010000286.1:0-2385 GCA_964561895.1 uncultured Christensenellaceae bacterium
ATGAAATTCGGTATCCACGAAAAGAAAATAAGCCTTGGAAGCTTCACAAGCGATCCATGCCCCGCGTGTAAAAGCATAGAGTTTAAGCTGGAGAAAACCGTGAAGTATTTCTATGCGTTTTCTATACCCGTCATGCCGCTGCGCACGCGGTACGAAAGCGTAAGCGAAAAGTGCGGCGACGCGCAGAACGTGAATAACCGTACGGCGCGCAGCCTCGCGCATAAGTATTTTCGGCGGACGCAGTTTTTGCAGCGGCTCTTTATGGTACTGCGGCTTGCGCTGCTGGCGGCGGTATTCGCGACGGCAGTGGTATTGCCGCTTTCGCTTAAAATACCGGTAAACAATGACCCCAATACGCTTAAAGCGCTGGTCAGCGAGGACGGCGATTACGGTATCAAGGACGTTAATGATAACCTTTTAGCGATCGTGCACGTCGAGAACGGCGTAAAATCGCTCACATGGTACGACAAGGTGAGCGTGCTTAAAAATACGGGCAGCAAGGGCGGCACATTCTACCTGCATGAAAACTGTCAGGAGGCGGCGGACAGCGCGGGCAACACCATACTGATACGTAGCGTCGATGATCCGGGCCGCCTGATGGACCAGTACAACTCCATCGTGCGGTTGTACGGCTACGATGAAGAAAACGATAAGCTGAGCTTTTATCGCGGCGTGGAGGATCTGTCTGCGATTGCCTACACCCCTGCTAAGGTCACATATCCCAATATCATGTTTGATGAAACGGGGGAGAAGCAGCAATTTATCACCGTACTGTATATTATGAGCAACGCGCAATTGCGCGCGCAGTTCATGGAATCGTCCGACGGCAGCGGATTTAACCGGCTGATCGCAATCGGTATCGATTCAATGAGCGATGGGCGCGTGACGGATCAGCGCTATTATTACTTTGACGATAACGCGATTGCTTCAGCGCAGCAGGCGGGGCTGACACAGTACAGCGAAGCGCAGGTTTTCTCCGATTTTATCCGCGAGCGCAGCCTTACCCCCGCAATCGAATGCCATTTTGAGCATTATAAAAATACACGCGTCGTCGCAACGGAGACGCAGACGTATCCCGATGAAAACGGCGACATGCAGACACAAACGACGCAGTACGATATTACGGCGGTGGATGGTTATTACGTATTCCCGTATACGGGGTAATCAGGAGGGCAAGATGCGTAAAATCAAAAAACGCTGGATTTGGACGGGCGCGGCGGGGCTGTTGGTTGGCGCCGCGGTGCTGACGGCTGCGCTTATCAACGCGGCGGTCGCGCGGTATGCAAAGCCGTACACCTACGGCGCAGACGGGCTTGATAAGCTTCCCGGGGCCGACTGCGTGCTCGTGCCGGGCGCGCTGGTATTCGGCGACGAGCAACTTTCCGATGTGCTCAAAGACCGAATGGATACCGCGATAGCGATATACGAAGCGGGCAAAGCGGACAAGCTGCTGCTCTCGGGCGACCACGGGCAGACGGACTACGACGAAGTGAACGCGATGATGGACTACGCGGTGGGCAAAGGCGTGCCCAAGGAGGATATCTTCCTCGACCATGCGGGTTTTTCCACCTACGAGAGCATGTACCGCGCGCGCGACGTGTTCTGCGTGGAGAGCGCGATCATCGTGACGCAGCAGGTGAACCTTAGCCGCGCTGTCTTTGATGCGCGAAAGCTGGGGCTTAACGCCTGCGGCATCAGCGCCGATGCGCACGTATACGGCAACGAAGGCCAGCAGGAGCTGCGCGAAGCGCTCGCGCGCGTGAAGGACTACTTTTATGTGAACGTGTTTGTGCCGGAGCCTAAATACTTGGGAGAAGCCATACCCATCTGGGGGAGTAGCGCGCCGACGCATGACAAGGCTTAGTTATTGATATAAAAGTCCAGACGATATTCCACATCGCAGCCGTCGATAGCGCAAATTGTTACCCGGTCCCATAAACCCGACAGGCTGTTTCTTCCAAATACAGGCGCGTTGATAAACTCTTCCAATGTATTAAAGTCGTAAGCCTGAGAACCGTCGGGAACGAGCCCATACCAATAAGAAATCGGATTAATTTCATTATATGTAGGCAGTTTTCCTAAACAGCAAGAGATATATTCGGAATTCCCGTCAATGTAAAAATCAATTTCAATACAGGTGTTGTGTTCCAACACATTATACGACATTATTTTCTAAAAAAGCTGTAAAGTGATCTTAGGCATTTCACCATACCTCGTTGATAATATCGTTGATGAACAATGAAGAATACTAGTCTTTCATGAGCAGGCGGCGGATATTGTTGAAATAGTAGCCGGTGACCTTGGTGAATACGAAGTCGTATACGACGAAAGCAACCTCCGCGATTACGATGATGAGCCAGTAGGCGATGCCCGCCGCGAGTATAT
>CAZLRM010000287.1:0-2365 GCA_964561895.1 uncultured Christensenellaceae bacterium
ATTGTACCATACGAACTGAAGTTTGGATATATTTAACCGCGAATCGTGTGATATACTACCCTTGTTGTTATTTGAGAGGATAGCTTGATGGACGGAACAAAAAGAAGCGATATCCGTATCGGCGATACGGTCATGGTGGTGCAAAAGCAGGATCAGGGCAGCGGAAAGCTCACCGAAGGCGTCGTGCAAAGAATACTGACCAATTCAAGCTCGCATCCGCACGGCATCAAAGTCATGCTCGAGGGCGGCATCGTCGGCAGGGTGAAGGAGGTCAAATAAGCCTCGCGTCTGTTACTTATTTTCTGACATCCTGTCCGCAATATCATGTAAGTAAACCCATCTTTCCATCTTTTCATGCAGGTCTGTTTCCAGCGTGGCTTCTTCCTTCAACAATTCTTCCAGAAGAATATAGTTGCTCGCTTCCTTTTCGATGTCCTTTTTAATTTTACCCAGCCGCTGTTCAAGCTGCTCAATCACGCCGTCGATGGCGTCAAACTCCCGCTGCTCGCCGAAAGAAAACTTCGCCTTCGCCTGCGGCTTGCCTTTGGGCGGCGCGGCTTGGGCAGGCTGCGTTTTGGCGGGTGCTTTTTGCGTTTGCGGTTTTTCTTTCTCTTTGCAACCCTGCAAATATTCCGTATACCCGCCCTGCACCTGCTTAATTTTCCCGCCGTCCTGAAATACGAATATTCTCTCCGCAACCTTGTTTAGAAAATACCGGTCATGAGACACCGCGACCACAGCGCCGTTAAAGCCCTCCAGATACTCCTCAAGTATCATCAGCGTCATAATATCCAGGTCGTTTGTCGGCTCATCCAACAGCAGCACGTTGGGCGCGTCCATGATCGTGCGCAGCAAAAACAGCCTTCTTCTCTCGCCGCCCGACAGCCGTCCGATCTTATTGTACTGCTGGCTCGCCGGAAAGAGAAACTTCTCCAGCATTTGCGAAGCCGTAAGCACCCCGTCCGCCGTATTTATATTCTCCGCAATTCCCCGGATATAATCGATCACGCGCAGCGAGGTGTCCATCTCCTCACATTCCTGAGAGAAGTAGCCGATCTTCACGGTATCGCCGATTTCCACAGTGCCTGCATCCGGCGTTAATTGCCCGCACACCATCTTAAGCAGTGTGGATTTCCCGCACCCGTTCTTGCCGATTATCCCGATCCGGTCATCGCGCAGCAATATATATTCGAAGTCCGATACGAGGGACTTCCCGTCAAAGCTCTTGGAGATACGGTTCAGATAAACTGTCTTCTTGCCTAGCCGCGTGGTGACGGAATTAAGGTCCAGCTTCTGCGCTGCCGCCGGGCCTTCTTTGCTTCTCAGCTCGTTAAACCGTTCAATCCTCGCTTTGCTTTTTGTGCCGCGCGCCCGTGCCCCGCGCTGCATCCATTCCAGCTCTTTCTTAAGAAAACTCCTGCGCTTGCGCTCAGACCCGATATCCATTTCTTCGCGCTGCGCCTTTTGCTCCAGAAACGAGGAATAGTTAGCATCATAACTGTAAAGAGAGCCGTTATCGATCTCGACGATTCGATTTGCGACCCTGTCCAGAAAATAGCGGTCGTGCGTCACCATCAGTATCGCGCCGGTGTACATAGCTAGGTACTTCTCCAGCCACGCCACCATATCGCTGTCGATATGGTTGGTGGGCTCATCCAGTATCAGCAAGTCGCTGGGATGAATCAGCGCGCTGGCGATGGCAACACGCTTCTTCTCGCCGCCGGACAGTAAACTCACGGCCTTGTCAAATTCGCTGAGGCCGAGCTTTGTTAAAATGGTTTTGGCCTCGTGCTCCTTAAGCTCTTTGATCTCTTTGGACGCGCCTTGAAACACCTGTTCCAATATGGTTGCATCCTCTTCAAAAACGGGGTTCTGAGGCAAATAGCCAACACGAATGCCGCCCGCCTTAGAAACCGTGCCCGAATCCGCGATTTCCGCCCCCGCGATAATCTTCAGAAATGTCGATTTTCCTGTACCGTTGATACCTACAACGCCGATTTTATCCCCTTCGCTGATATACAGCGATAGTTCCTGAAGCAGCACTTTTTCGCTATAGCTTTTTGTGATACCTACTGCCGAACATAATACCAAGATCATTTCCCCTTACTTCGCTTTTTTGCTCGTGAGCATCATTATAGCATGTGAGGACCTTCTGACTAAAATAAATAATCATCACCGAATACAAAAGGAAGCCGGAATCAACTCCGCCTTCCTTTATGGGATCGCTTTGAGCGAGTACAGACTCAGCATCCCCCCCGCTGCGGTATCCCCCTGCTTCTCATTCCGCCGGGAACACCACCACGAGCAGCATCTTGAACCGCTCGGGCGCGTACACCGCGTGCGGCACGGCCGCGGGCATCACCAC
>CAZLRM010000288.1:0-2336 GCA_964561895.1 uncultured Christensenellaceae bacterium
CTTTGAGATGGACGCGGTCAGCATCACGATGCTGCAGGCCAATCTTGGGGGCTATACGGAAAGCATTGGCGAATACGAAGAGGGCTTCGACGACATGGCGAACGGCGCAAACGACATGGTGGACGGAACCACAGAGCTCAAAGACGGCGTATCTAGTCTTGCCGACGGCATTGAGAAATTGAGCGCAGGCCTTAAGAAACTGAAGTCATCCGGAAACGATATGCAAAAAGGTATGAAGCAGTACGGCGTCGGGCTGGAGGACTATACGCAGGGCGTTCGCGATATGGCGGCCGCATCAGGAAATATTAAGTCCGGACTGAATACTTTGGCGGATAACGGAGACACGCTGGCAAGCAGCCTTTCGCAGATCAGCGGAAACTTAAGCGCTATGTCTGACGGCGAATTATACGCGCTCGCACAGTCGCTGTCATCCAGCGGCGACCCTTCTGTAAAAGCACTCGCACAAGGCACGATCGCAATGCTGGAAGGCATGGGTAACGTATCTCACGGCTTGAATGAAGTCAGCAGCGGGCTTGATAATTACATGTCGGGCGTTAGGCAGGCGACGGGGGATTATGGCAATTTTGATGCGGGGCTTTCACAGATTGCCGCGGGGGGCGATGCACTGGTAACGGGGTATGGAAAAATCGCGGACGGTTTTGGCGCATACGTTTCGGGCGTAGGCAAGAGCGCTTCAGGCGTTTCTAAGATCAGCAAGGTGGTTGGCAGCCTGCCTGACGATATACAGGAACTGATCGATGGCCAAACCAAATTCCGTGACGGCATATCGGATGCAAAGGAAGAACTCTTATCCGCGGAGAAAAGCTTCGCCGTATCTGATCCGGTTTCATTCGCATCGCCTGACAAGAACCACCCCGACAGCGTACAGTATGTGTTCATGACACCCTCCATTACTAAGGCAGATGAAAAGGAAGATCGGCAGGAGACAGAAAGCAAGGATACGTTTCTTACGCGCTTTTCAGATCTGTTTAATTGACGCTACTGGATTGAAGGCATAATATGCTCCCGATTCCGCAAAATAAGTGCAATAGGAAAAAGGAGCATTTTTTATATGCCGGAAATATTATTGCTTGTACAGCTTGGCGTCAGCGTAATCATGGGCGTGTATTTTTACAGCATGCTGAAAGGAAAACGCACCCATAAACAAAACATGCAGTTGGAATCAAAAAAGCAGGTGATTCACCTTGAAAGAATGCGTTCCATATCGCTCAACGTGCCGCTGTCCGAGAAGACGCGCCCGCAGCGTTTTGATGAGATCATCGGCCAGAAGGAAGGAATTACGGCGTTGTGTGCGGCGCTTTGCGGAGAGAATCCGCAGCATGTGCTGATATACGGCCCTCCGGGTGTAGGCAAAACATGCGCCGCCCGGCTCGTGATGAACAAAGCAAAACAAAATGGGATTTCGCCTTTCAAGCCCGACGCAAAGTTTGTGGAGATGGACGCGACATGTATCCGCTACGACGAACGCAACATTGCCGATCCTCTGATCGGCTGCGTACATGACCCGATATATCAGGGCGCGGGCACGTATGGCGCTGCGGGTATACCGCAGCCCAAAGAAGGCGCGGTGACCAAAGCACACGGCGGCATATTGTTTCTCGATGAAATCGGAGAATTGCATCCTTTTCATATCAACAAGCTTTTAAAAGTGCTGGAGGATCGCTGCGTATACTTCGACAGCGCGTATTACAACAGTAACGATAAAGAAACGCCAAAGTATATCCATGAGATATTTTCCAAAGGCATGCCCGCGGACTTTCGGCTCGTCGGCGCAACGACGAAATCACCAAGAGAAATTTCTCCGGCGATAAGATCGCGCTGTATGGAGATATTTTTTCGTCCGCTATATCCCGAAGAGCTTGTAGTCATTGCGAAGAACGCGTCGCATAAAGCGGGTTATTACATCGACGAAGACGCCGCAGCCCAGATTGGGGATTACGCGGCTAACGGGCGCGAAGCCGTGAATATGGTGCAGATGGCAGCCGGAATCGCACGCGAGCAGGGCGGCAATGTCATAAGAACGCATCATATCCACTGGGTTGTAGAGACAGGAAAATATGTGCACCGCACCACACCCAAGCTGGGGGGAATCTCGGCAGGCTGCGTCAACGGTCTTGCGGTGTACGGCTCCAACATCGGCATGATTATTGAAATCGAAACTGTCGCCGTACGTACCGGGCTGCCCTCATTAACCGTGACGGGCCTGGTGGACGAAGAAGAAGTGGGATTTGAAAGCCGGCGCTACCGGCGCAAGAGCACTTCCAAAAGCTCCGTCGAAAACGTACTGACCGCGCTTAAAAAGAATTTCGGTATCA
>CAZLRM010000289.1:0-2329 GCA_964561895.1 uncultured Christensenellaceae bacterium
GCAAGGCTAAAGAAGTGCATCCTCTGCTTTACGTATTCTCGGCGCTGTTCGTGGTATACTTTATCGCGCTGGCAATACTGAAACTGTAACAGAAATATAGCGGCTTAATCACGAAGAGCCGGGGTTACCCGGCTCTTTCTGACCGCTGACAAACTTTGTTTGCCAGCGGTTTTTATGTACATTACACGTCTTTATTATTGCCTTCCTCAGGGCATTTGCCTGCCACTGGCAGGCAAATGCCCTGAGGAAGGTATGTTTCTGTGTGGAAATTTACAAGGGCTTAATATATATCCAGGCATAAGGCTTTGTAAGCAAGCTGAACCGGGGATGGCCCCGGCTCTTGTTTTATTCACTTGACAGGAACGGAAAGAGCGCAAAAAGGGGATATTGTTTTCTTTGTATTTTACTCCTCTTTCGTTGCGATTCCCTCTCATCTATGATATATTTTTGTATTATATCTGAAAGGCTTCATCATGGACTACAAAGAGCAGCTCGCCGCCGCGCTGTCTGCGGTCTCCGGGCTGGAACCAAACGAAATACTGCCGCTCATCGAAACACCCGCGGACGATTCGATGGGCGACTACGCTTTTCCGTGCTTCAAACTCGCCAAGGCGCTGCGTAAAGCGCCGTCTGCTATCGCGCAGGACATTCAGGGCCGGCTTACCGCGCCCGCGTTTATATCAAGCGTGCAGGTTGTGGGCGCGTACATCAACTTCTTTCTGAATAAGGTGCAATGCGCGAAGGATGCGCTCACGGAGATATCCGCGCAGGGCGCAGGCTACGGTGGCGGCGCCGAGGGCGCAGGAAAAGTGGTGTGTATCGATTATTCGTCGATCAACATCGCAAAGCCTTTCCACATCGGCCACCTCTCGACCACGGTCATCGGCAACTCGCTGTACCGCATCTACGGCTTTCTGGGTTATAAGCCAATCGGCATCAACCACTTAGGCGACTGGGGCACGCAGTTCGGCAAGCTCATCACCGCCTACAAAATGTGGGGCAGCGAAGAGATGATCGAAACAGGCGCTATCAATGCGATGCTTGCGCTTTACGTAAAGTTCCACGAAGAAGCCGAGAAGGACGAAAGCCTCAACGAGCAGGCGCGCGCGTGGTTTAAGAAAATAGAGGACGGCGACGCGGAAGCTTTGCAAATATTCAACCGCTTCAAGGAGCTGACGCTCAAAGAAGTCGGCAAGGTGTACGATCTGCTGGGCGTGAAGTTCGACAGCTATGCGGGCGAAAGCTTTTACAACGATAAGATGCAGCCCGTGATTGACGAACTGCGCGATAAGAACATGCTCGAGCTTTCCGAAGGCGCGTACATCGTGCGCTTATCAGGCGATATGCCGCCCTGCGTGGTGTTAAAATCGGACGGCGCGACGCTGTATTCCACGCGGGACCTCGCCGCCGCGTTTTACCGCAAAAACACGTATGATTTTTATAAATGCCTGTATGTCGTCGCATACCAGCAGAACCTGCACTTTAAGCAATGGTTCAAGGTAGTCGAACTCATGGGCTATGACTGGGCGGAGGATTTGGAGCATGTGGCGTTTGGCATGGTATCGCTGGAGTCCGGCACGCTTTCCACGCGCAAGGGCAACGTGGTGTTCCTTCAGGACGTACTCGATCAGGCTGTAGAGAAGACGCTGTCCATCATCGAGGAGAAATCGCCGGGGCTGCAAAACAAAGAAGAGATCGCAAAACAAGTAGGCGTAGGCGCGGTCGTTTTCGACGCGCTCTCTTCGGCGCGCATTAAGGACATCGTATTCTCGTTCGACCGCGTGTTAAATTTCGAAGGCGAAACGGGTCCGTACGTGCAGTACACGCACGCGCGATGCGCGAGTTTGCTGCGCCGCGCGGACACAGGCTGGGAGAGCGCCGCGCCGGATTATGCCGCGCTCGATAATACCGAGGCGTTTGCCGCCGTCAAACTGCTGCAGGGATTTCCCGAAACCGTGCGGCGCGCCTGCGATAAGAACGAGCCGTACCTCGTCACACGGCACATCATCGAGCTTGCTAAAGCGTTCAACCGCTTCTACTACGAGCACCGCGTCATCGATGAGAACGCAGCTAAAACCGCCGCGCGGCTTTATCTCGCGCAATGCGTTAAGCAGGTGATCAAGCAAGGGTTGTGGCTTATCGGCGTGGACGCGCCCGAGAGGATGTAAACATTGCCCGCCGCGCCTTTTTATGCGATAATACGGTGGAAATCTTAATGAGGTAAAAACCATGCTGGATATTAAAAGGATACGCACAAACCCGGATGAAATCAAAAAGGGGCTGGAGACGCGCGGCGTCACGGACGTCGTGGAGAAGGTTTTGGAACTCG
>CAZLRM010000290.1:0-2313 GCA_964561895.1 uncultured Christensenellaceae bacterium
TTTGAAACCGCGCGGCAGGACTTTGGCGAAGCCCCCGTGCTGCTGCTCGACGACGTGTTCTCCGAGCTCGATGAGGCGCGGCAGGCCGCGCTGCTCTCCCGCGTGCGGGGCGCGCAGTGTTTTATCACCACCGCGGTGCCCATGCGCGTTTCATCCGGGCATATCTATACCGTAGCGGATGGCGCGGTCAAACCAGAGCTGTGACAAAAAAACCGAAGCATATCCCCAGCAGCGCGTAAAGCGCTTTTTGTTTGCCCGCCGCGGGGATAAGTTCTTTAAGCGATATAAAGAGCATCGCGCCGCCCGCAAACGATATGCAAAGCGATATCATTTCCGGAGAAATACTGCCTACCGCCGTACCCAGCAGCGTGCCCAGCGCCGTGGGAACCGCCGTCAGAAACGCGAGAAAGAATATGCGCTTTGCTTTAAGGCCAAAGAGCCGCATCGGCAGACATACGACGATGCCCTCGGGGATATCGTGCACGAGCATAAGCAGCGAAAGAGACAGCGCCGCGCGCTCGCTCTCCACAAGCGTAGAACCGATGGCAAGCCCCTCGGGCAAATTGTGCAGCGCGATGCCCGCGAACACGAGTATACTCACGCTTTTCAGCGAGTTTTCCCCGTGCGGCAGCAGCGGCGAAATGAGCGCGAAGAAAATGCCGCCCGCCGCGGCGCCCGCGCACATCGTCCAAACGCTTGAGATTTCGGCGCTTTCGATGAGCATGTCGAAGAACACCACGGCGATCATCATGCCGCCCGCAAACGCGAGGAACGGCCGGGGCTCCTTTACACGTCCGCCGATGAGCATCGCGAGCGCTCCGCCGATGATCGTGCCCAGCGCACCCACCACGACGCCTATGATACCGCTTTCAATATACATCGCAACACCCTTAATCCAGTATCTATAATGTATACGCGGCGGAGCGCCTGATATGCCCTTCAGTCTGGTTTTCGGAGGTACTCTTTCTTGTGTTTTAATATTGGATGCAATAGAATAGGGACAACTGCAACAAACCGCGGGTTCAATCATTTTTACGGAGATTTTTATGGATACAGGCATTACTTTCCGGTTTGCAGCGCCGGACGATACCGCGCTGATACTGTCTTTCATCAAAAAGCTGGCCGAATTTGAGCGCATGCTGGATGAGGTATCCGCTACCGAGGAACTATTGCACGAATGGATATTTGAGAAACAAAAGGCTGAAGTGCTGTTTGCGGTGAAAGACGGCCAAGAAATCGGCTTCGCGTTATTTTTCCACAACTTTTCCACGTTTCTCGGGAAAGCGGGCATCTATCTGGAAGATCTCTTCGTGCTGCCGCAATACCGCGGCAAGGGGATTGGCAAGGCGATGCTGCAAAAGCTCTCGCAGATCGCCATGGAACGCGGCTGCGGGCGCCTCGAATGGTGGTGCCTGGACTGGAATACGCCAAGCATAGATTTTTACACCGCTCTCGGCGCGGAGCCTATGAGCGACTGGACGGTGTACCGCCTTTCCGGCAAGGCCATGGGAAACCTCGCGCGGGAGTGAGCGCGACTCATGTGGGGAAAACACGTCACCCGTAGGGCAGCGCTCATTGTTATGAATAGAATAAAATAATGATAATAACATTTAACCCAAACAATTAAACGTTTCTCTATGGCAGATGTTGATGCCTGTGATGGATATCGGGCGTATGCGGGTGTTCATGTTCAAGTGGTTCGTGCTTATGCATATGCGAGTGCTCTCCGATAAATCCGTCCTTGTGAACATGATTATGGTGAAGATCATCGTGCCTGTGCATATGGTCATGCTGCATATGCTCATGCGTATGGATATGTTGATGCTTTTCTCCGATAATAAGAATTGCGCCGATTATCATGATCGGAAGGGAAATAAAAAATTGCACAGTCGGTATTTCTCCAAAAAAAGCGATCGAAATTATCGAGCCAATAAAAGGAGCTGAACCAAAAAAAGCGCTTGTTCTGGCCGCTCCCAGCTGCCGCATCGCAAGAATGAAGAGTACGATGCTTATACCGTAGCTGAAAGCCCCCAGAAGAAGGGCTAAGATAATCATTTCAAATCCGGGGAATACCGTTGCTGTCAATATGGATATGATTAATGAAACCGCGCCGGCTCCAAAACCTTTGACCATCGTTATGATCAAAGGGTCTTTTAAGGAAACCATGCGCGTCAGGTTATTATCCGCGCCCCAGAGCAGGCAGGCGCATATTATGCCGACAGCCCCGATTGATAATTCCCATTCTCCGGTGCTATTCCAGGTGAGAATGATTGCTGCGAAGGTTATTATGGCTATTGATATCCATACCCTTTT
>CAZLRM010000291.1:0-2301 GCA_964561895.1 uncultured Christensenellaceae bacterium
ACGGGCATCCCTGTGATATTTTTAAGCCGCAGCGCGGCGCAGGCGCTGCTGGGCAGAAAGTACGCGTTGCTTCTGGACGGCGAAAAGGCAGCGGATACCGATAAGCTGCGCGTAATCCCGTGCGCCACGGCGGCGGGGCAGGCTGTGCTGCTCGGATTGGAGCTTGACGGTGTGAGTATGCCGGGGAACGGGACGAGCATGAAGGCGGTGGCCTGCATCGCCCGAAACGCCCCGGCAGGCGGATGCAGCGCGATTGCGGGCTGTAATCTGACGGCTGAACTGAAGAAAGGAGCATACGATGAAAAACCTGGTACTGCAAAGGATCGTTGCGTGGGTGCTGCTGCGCCTGAAGCTGGCGCAAAGCGCCGATTACATCAACGGCAGCGAGGCGCTGCCGCCGCCGCTTACGGCGGGGGAGGAAGCGTCGCTGCTGGTGAGCCTAGGGAGGGGGGACAAGACGGTTCGGCGGGTGCTGATCGAGCGCAACCTGCGATTGGTGGTGTACATCGCGCGCAAGTTTGAAAACACCGGCGTAGGCGTGGAAGACCTCGTATCCATAGGCACGATCGGCCTCATCAAAGCGGTTAACACGTTCGATGTCGCCAAGAACATCAAGCTGGCCACTTACGCCTCGCGCTGCATCGAAAACGAGATACTGATGTATTTGCGGCGCAACGCGAAGCTTAAATACGAGGTGTCTTTCGACGAGCCGCTCAACGTGGACTGGGACGGCAACGAACTGCTGCTTTCGGACATACTCGGCACGGAGCCCGATGTGGTGTACACCGAGATCGAGGACAGTGTGGAAAAAGACCTCATGAACGAATGTATCGCGCGCCTGTGCGACCGCGAGAAGCTCATCATGGAGATGCGCTTTGGCCTCAACGGGCAAAAGGAGCGCACGCAAAAGCAGGTCGCCGACCACCTCGGAATATCGCAGTCGTACATATCGCGGCTCGAAAAGCGTATCATCAAGCAGCTTAAAACCGAGATCAGCCGTATCGTATGAGATTGTAAAAAAATTATGACCTTCCTTGACTTTTTTGAAGCGCAGCGGTATATAATAAGTAAAGAGGGTTAGCACTCGGAAGGCGAGAGTGCTAACAAAGACATATCATATCGTTAAGGAAGGAGTGATTCAAGATGGCAAATCTGGTACCGGGAAATCGCGGAAACAGAGGGCTTGCGAACACGGGATTTGAGGAGCTTTACAATATGTTGGACGACTTCTTCACCGACCCGTGGATGGGGGGCAGGCGCGCGATACGCGACAGCTTCCGCGTGGATGTGCAGGCCGCGGACAAAGAGTACACAGTGGAGGCTGAAATACCGGGTGTCAAAAAAGAAGAGGTGCAGATCGATATGAACGACGGCAACCTTTCCATCACGGTACAGCGCAACGAAAAGGCGGAAGACGAAGGCAAAAACTATATCCACCGCGAGCGCCGTTATACCTCGATGAGCCGCACGATCTACCTTGGGGACGCGGCCTGTGAGGGTATCCATGCGAAGCTGGAGGGCGGTGTGCTACATGTGACCGTGCCCCGGCAGCCGCAGGTAGAGAACTCGCACCGAATTGAAATCGAATAAGCCTCAAACAAAAAAGCACGCCGGACCAATATTCTGGTGTGCTTTTTTGATTAGCGTTGCAGGGGCGGATAGTATCCGTACGCTCATTCCGGGACAGCACGTTTTGTTATATTACATCGCAAGGCCCGCTATTCTACATAGATGACCTGATCGTACCACCAGCCGTTGTCACGGATGACCAGCAGATAAAGGCCGTCCTCGTCCGGCGTAACCAGTTTGCCGGGCTTGAGCAGTGCGTCAAAATCCTTTTGCGTGCCATCCTCGTTTGAGAGGTCAAACCAGTAAACCTCCGCGCTGTTTGGCAGCGGCACGCCGTCGGTGCGCTCCGGATAATCGAACTCGGTGATGATGTCCGGGTATGAAGCCACCGTAAGCGGTACGCCGGGAGCGCTGCCGCGCATGTGATGGAGTATATTGTTGTTGCGCCAAAGGTAGGAAATATCCGTGCCGTCATCGAAAAACGCGTTCAGCGGCGCGGATACTCCGTCTTCAGTAATTACAGTATAAGTGGCCGGCTTCTCGTCCCACACGGAGAACTGCGTGAAATGCTGCAGGTTGAATATCTCGGCTTCGGTGCCGCGGTAAAGCCAGCTGTCCTGATCCCAGCCGTATTCGTCCGTGTGGGTCATATCCGTCAGCAGCGTTCCGTCTGGGCGATAGAACTCAAGGCCGGTCAGCCAGGTTTCCCCGTCCGCGACGAGTATGTAGCCC
>CAZLRM010000292.1:0-2289 GCA_964561895.1 uncultured Christensenellaceae bacterium
CGTGGAGGGCAGCACGGTCGTCACAAAGTACGGCCCCGTCAAGACGGACTACATGTTGTTCATTGCGGCGGGCGCGTTCCATGTCGCCAAGATCAGCGATCTTATTCCGGAGCTTCAGGGCCGCTTTCCCATCAAGGTGGAGCTGCAGCCGCTCTCCTGCGACGACTTGAAGCGCATACTAACGCAGCCCAAGAACGCGCTCATCATGCAGTATCAGGCGCTGCTCGAGGCCGATAACGTGCGCCTCAACTTCAAGGACGACGCGATCGACGCGCTCGCCAAGTACGCCGTGATGGTGAACGAAACATCCGAGAACATCGGCGCGCGGCGGCTGCACACCGTGATCGAGAACCTGCTCGAGGACATCTCTTTTAACGCGGGCGGCAACCACCCGATGATCGACGTGGACATCGACGCAGCGTACGTGAAGGAGCATCTGAGGGATCAGATCAAGGACAACGATTTGCAGAAGTATATATTATAGCGGACATGGTAGCCGGGTATATAAGTGTATACAGCAAGATAAGCACAAAACTGCGGGATTTCGGAGGTTGGGCATTGAGATGCGATTGGCTGATGTACCCGCTGGGGGAGAATAGACACAAGGGGTAGCGATGGCTACCTCTTTTTAAAGATTGGTATATAGCGGCATTCATTTTTTTAGTATTAATTCAGATCATGTTATGGCCATCAGTATTGGCTTACTGCCGGAGAAAAGAAACGCTGAAAATCGTAAGGAATAGCAAAAGAGAATTGCTGAAACGAGGGTGAGCGTAAGGATGAAACTGAAGGACAGAGCAAAGAAGCTGAAGACCGATATCCCGGCGGTTTTCATTGCCATGAAGAAGAAGGAGACACCCGTTGCGGCAAAGATAATCGCCGGGCTGACCGTTGCCTATGCGCTGTCGCCCATCGACCTCATTCCGGACTTCATTCCAATACTCGGGTATCTGGACGATTTGATCATATTGCCGCTGCTGGTTGCCCTCACGGTAAAGCTGATACCGCCCGAAGTGTTTGCGGAGTGCCGTAAAGAAGCGGGGAATCTCTGGCAGGACGGGAAACCGAAAAAGTGGTATTACGCCATCCCCATCGTATTGATATGGCTGCTGGCGGTATTTCTGATCATAAAAGCGATCTGGTTGTAAGGTGCTTGTACAAGCAAGGATGGTGTGAATCAGAGATGCTCGATGAGGCTTCCCCTCGAAGGGAAGCCGTCCGGGCCGAATTTAAAATTCAGCGCCCGCACGGATGAGGTGTTACAGGCAGCTTTTTTCCCCCTCATCCGTCAGACACGCGATTTTCAATTTCATGTCTGCCACCTTCCCCCAAGGGAAGGCTATGCCTGCGGTGAGAAGTCTGACACAAAGGAGAGTTGATATTCAGCGCGTGGCATGATAGTATTAACATGCTAAAATACAAAATAAATACAATTGAGGTCGGATGTATGAAAACGGAGAAGCCCCCGAATTCATTTGTACTCAAGCTGCGCACTCCGGCGTATATCGTTTACATCACGCTTCCGCTGCTGTGCTGGGCGCTGCTGGCTTTCAGGTGGTGCGGCCTGTGGCTGACCCAGCCGTGGATGACGGGGGTCGTTGTAGTCTACTATGCTATGGCGGTGGTTTATCTGGCATTCGCATTTGTTGTGCGTATGCGGGTTATTGATATCATTGGGCTGTTTTTGCTGCTGATCTCAAGCCTTTTTATGTGGATACCATACCACTGGGTGCTGGCGGTGTTTCTTGTACCCGCTTTGTTTATGGCTTTATATAAACGAGGGTACACAGCCGTTGCGGTAGTACTTACGGTACTGACCAGCGCGATCATGCTGATAGTTTT
This sequence comes from uncultured Christensenellaceae bacterium, assembly GCA_964561895.1. Lineage (GTDB taxonomy): Bacteria > Bacillota > Clostridia > Christensenellales > SZUA-584 > JAEWCC01. The sequence continues at coordinate 1,843 of CAZLRM010000292.1, forward strand.
TGCATTCGCTGCGTTTTTTTACTTTTCCATTCTGGAACCCGAAAAAAATGCATATCATATGTCGCCTGATGGTCGCTATATAGTACTCGAACATGCTTTTGATGAGCATCTCGGTGAAACGGATGTGCTGTTGTGTCGCGCATATGGGCCGCTGCTGGTGGAAGAACGGATGCTGTACCTCGCAAACTGTTCGGATTTCGGCGGCGGTATACAGTGGATTGATGAAGGCACCATTCTGATTTACGGCGAAGAAATGGACGTGTTTGAAGACCCGGCTATTGATAATTATAAATTTTTTTAATAATTGAATTTCAGCATTTAATATATAATACTTGACGCCAGGCTGTTCCGTCGTCAATGGTTGCGGCACATTTGCCGCGAATATCCCCCGAATCGTTTGCTCATACTAATGCCATCACCACCACGGAGGCATTTGTATGAAAGCAA
>CAZLRM010000293.1:0-2285 GCA_964561895.1 uncultured Christensenellaceae bacterium
CGCCGCCGCGATTCTCTGGAGCACATCAAGAACGCACTGCTTACCGGATATCAGCTCATCGGCGAAGCGATGAAGAGCGACAGAGGCATGCTGGGCATACCGACGGGATTTAAACGTCTCGACGAAATGCTTTCCGGGCTGCAGGGCGGGCAGCTCATCGTGATCGCGGGGCGTCCCGGCATGGGCAAGACAAGCTTTGCGCTCAACATCGCGCAGCACATCGCTGTGGATGAGAAGATACCCGTCGCGGTATTCTCGCTCGAAATGGCGCGCGAACAGCTTGCGCTGCGTATGCTGTGCAGCGAGGCGCTCGTGGACAGCCAGAAGACGCGCAGCGGCGAGCTAAACGACAACGATCTTGATAAGCTTGCGGACGGCGTAAGCGTGCTGGGGGCGGCCCCCGTGTACGTGGACGATTCGCCCACGATTACGGTGATGGAAATGCTCGCAAAGTCGCGCCGGTTAAAGCAGGAGAGGGGCCTTGGGCTCATCATCATCGATTACCTGCAGCTCATGACCGGCAAGGAACGCCGCGAGAACCGCCAACAGGAAATTTCAGGCATGACGCGCAGCCTTAAAATCATGGCCAAAGAAATCAATGTCCCCGTAATGGTACTTTCCCAGCTTTCGCGCGCGAACGAGAAACGCGACGACAAAAAGCCGATGCTCTCCGATTTGCGTGAATCGGGCAGTATCGAGCAGGACGCGGACGTCGTGATGTTCATCCACCGCGAAAACTACTACAACGCCGAGGCGGACGCGCTTTCGCAGATCATCATCGCCAAGCAGCGCAGCGGGCCGACCGGCACGGTCAGCCTTGCGTGGAAGGGCGAGCAGACGCGCTTCTTCGAGGTATCGAACATGAACGAAAGCGCGATATAGCACAAACCAAAATAGACAGGCCGCAGCCTGTCTATTTTTATTAATCATCATATTACGCAACTACCATCCTTATATGGTTCCGAAGATGGCGTTTCATCGGCAATTATTTTTACGCCTTCAGCTCCGGTTCCGCCACCCAGTACTGCGACCCGTCTATCTTGCGCACCATGAACCGATAATCGATCAGCGATCTTCTTAATAGAAAATAATCCCCGAAGGTATGCCACCGGTCGATGATTTCATTGACTTCCTTCTCGGTATATGTTCTGCCCTTTTCAAACTTGCCGCAAAGGTATTCCAGCACCGGTATCCTCGCTTTATCGTGAGCAGGCCACTGCTTGATCCTTCCTTCCGCGTCCAAAAATACCGAAATATCCGTATTACGCTTGGTTCCCATCATACGCCCCTATTATTACTAATCTACTAATCTAGTAATCACCTCAATTATATATAGCTCATACTATTTTGTCAACCCGACATTAGATACTGTCCCCCAGCTTGCGAACAAAGCCTCATGCTTGATTAAATACTGAAAAAGCCTTGCGGATTCCACATAGAAGCATGCCTTTCTGCAAGGCCGCCCTTGAGAAAGGCAATTATAAGGATGTGTAATGCACATAAAAACCGCTGGCAAACGAAGTTTGTCAGCGGTCTGAGAGGGCAGGCGGGCAGCCTGTCCTTTTGTATTGGGTGTATAATGGAAGCTTTCGAGGGGGTGCGGTGCGCGGCGCTCCCGAAACTTTTATCGGTTTACTCCTGCGCCGGGTTGTTCACAGCACCCATGAACGCGATCGCACCGTCCTCCTCCGAGTAGATCGCGAACAGGAACGGGCGGTCGGCATAAAACGTCAATGGGTCTTCCGCCGGCATACCGGTTTCCGCCATGATGACGCCGGTTGCGGCCGCGGCCTCCGCACCGAGCTCATCCACGCGGATGTAGCACTTATGCAGCACATCAGAGATATACAAGCCGTTGTCCTTCTCCTCCGTCATGCTGGAAAAATCCGCCGCGTTGGGATCAAAAGCGCCTTCCATACCCATCGCCTTGAGCGTATCCGCCATGGACGCAGCGTACATGTATTCGAACTTGGGAAGTTTGATCATCACCTGCTGCTGCGCAAGCCCCTTTAGCGCTTCGTCAATACTGCTCCCGTCCAGCGAAACCAGCATAGCGCTCATATCCGTCCCCTCGGCAGGCAGCAGCAGCGCCATCGCGTATTTTCCCTCGTTGTCCTCGCTCTTGAACTCAAGCGAAATCATCTTAAATGCATCGTTTTCGAAGTAGGGAACCGACCAATCGCTGTGCATGAACGATGTCGTGACCGCACCGGAGGGCGCGTTGAATTCTTCGTCATAGGTGTCGTTGGCTTCAAACGGCGTCACCCAGTCGCCCAGGTAATAGA
>CAZLRM010000294.1:0-2234 GCA_964561895.1 uncultured Christensenellaceae bacterium
ATGTCGCAGACAACTTTCGCGATACCCTTGAGCTGCTTGCCGGTGATCGATCGCGATGCTTCAACCTTCCTTTTCCACTGTATGCTGACCAGGTACGAACCAAACATGCTTTCCGCTGCGCTGATGATTCCCTGAAGATTGAAGCATTTCTTCGAGAACTGGGCGTCGATATCGCCCGTGTTTAAAGACCCGTTTCTTTCATAGGCAGCGAACATTTCGCAGAACACCTGATAAGTGTTTAAAAAATCCTTGCTCCAGCAGCTTTTGCGGAAAACGCAGTTTTTGCAGGCGCTCTCCGCCACGATAGCCAGCACGTCCGATATATCCTCCGGCGCAGCGGTCGGTTTTACCTCGCTTGTAAACATTTCGCCGGTCTGCGCAAAAACCGAAGATACTTCCTCCAGACGCTGAACCGTAAGCTCGCGCAGGCGTTTTTCGTGCAGGCCGTAGTCATATTCGCGGCGCGCCTGAATATCGAAGTATTTTCCGGCAAAAAGGAACAGCCGTTTGGGCAGCGCGACAAATATTGCACACGCGGCGCAAACCTCAATCAGCTTAAGATATACGGCAGGCGCGCTGTAGAAGGCCAGTATGAACAGCAGGCAGATCAGCAGAAAGGAAACTGACGCGCCTCCTTTTTTAAGCCGCCGCATAAGCCCCGCGGCGATACCGGATATGCCGAGCATGCCGATTACCGTCACCTCCGAGGATATGCCGAGGCAAAGCGCGAGCCCGAGCGCGAGTCCGACACCCGCGCCGGCTGCCACGCCGCCCGTGAACGCGGCGAACAGCACGAGCAGTTCCGCCACGATGTTGGCAATATAGATTCCGCGAATATTGAGCGGCCCCGCGATACAGACGAGTGTGAGCGCACCGAATGCGAGGCAGATTGTTTCCTCCGTGGAAAATACGCTGCGCTGCTTATGCACAAACAGTATGAGCATTATGTGGTGCAGTACATAGACCAGCACGAGCGATAAGAGGCATTCGAGCACCGCTGTCATGAATACCGTGAGGCTTAGCGTGCGGAATATGGCGGCTGCGGCCGCGTAAGCGCACGCGGCTGCCATGAGCGCCATCCAGCGGCGTATCTGTTTTCGTACGACCAGCAGCACCGCGCAGATGATCAGAGTGACGGTGACGATATAAAGCGCCTCCGGTACAAAAAGTGCGCTTAAAACGACGCCGGCGGCGGCGGCCAGCGTTTCCGGGCGCCTTGAGAGGAAGCAGGCCGCGACAAAAGCAGGCCCGAAAGGGAACATGGAAGAGAGAAGCTGTACGCGGCCGATTAAAAATCCGGCTGCGAGGAAGGACGCCATAAAAATCAGCCTTTTGGGCAGGCTGGACGGGCGGCTTATTGCAGGTGCGGTGCTCACGGACAATTGGATCCCCCCTAAAAGAAATGATTGTTTTTCAATTATAAGCATAGAACTTTTAAAACATTGTCGCTCTGCGCGGTACCTGACAGAAACATTTGCCGATACTGCAAAAAAAATAGTACGGGAGCGTGTATATTTTTTTGTTCTTTTGCATATACTTATTAGTTTTGCACTTGCGAAAACCTTCCCTGACAATTATGATTATCATGGGTAATTTTATTTGCTTTGTCGCACGATATGGTTATAATAGAGAGGGCGAAAAAGCAGACCGGCCGGAGCGCGTCGTCGTTCCGTGATGAAGAATACATTAAATTAAAAGGAGATACAGGTATGTTTACAATCGAGGAAATCATAGGCCGCGAAGTATTGGACTCAAGGGGCAACCCCACGGTCGAGGTTGAGGTTGTACTGGAGGGCGGTGCTATCGGGCGCGCGGCGGTTCCTTCGGGCGCTTCCACGGGCGCTTTTGAGGCGGTGGAGCTGCGCGATGGCGACAAAGGGCGTTACCTTGGCAAGGGCGTAGAGAAGGCAGTCGAGAATGTCAACACGGATATCGCGGAAGAGATCGAGGGTATGTGGGCGCTGGATCAGGCCGCTGTCGATCAGGCGATGATCGATCTCGATGGCACGGAAAACAAGGCCAAGCTGGGCGCGAACGCGATGCTCGGCGTGTCTTTGGCTGTGGCCAAAGCGGCCGCGATACAATCGGATGTTCCGCTTTATAAATACATCGGAGGCGTCAACGCCAAAACGCTGCCCGTACCCATGATGAACATATTGAACGGCGGCAAGCACGCCGACAACAGCGTCAACATTCAGGAGTTCATGATCATGCCGGTGGGCGCAACGAGCTTC
>CAZLRM010000295.1:0-2228 GCA_964561895.1 uncultured Christensenellaceae bacterium
GCTCCCTTACGCCCAGCATATTGATGTTCGGCCCGTTGATAACCAGCAGCTTCATCTTTTTCTCTCCTCCAACTTCCTTATGATCACTTCGGCGCAATCGCCCAATCCCGCGTCGTTGACAACCCGAATATCCGCGTATCCTTCGTAGAGCGCATGACGCTTCTCATACAGGGCGGCGAGCGCCTCGCGCCCGCCCGCAAGCAGCGGTCTGTGCGCCGTCTCGGTTTCGTTGAGCAGCAGCGAAAGCGGGCGGTCGATATATACCGCAAGCCCCGAGGCTTTGAGCGAGCGCATCGCGGCCGTCGTCTGCACGATACCCCCGCCTGTCGATATCACGCTGTGCGCCCTGCGCGCCGCGTACTGCGCGGCGCAAAGCTCCATATCGCGAAACGCCGCCTCTCCCTGCGACGCGAAAATCTCTTTAATGGCACCGTGCTCCGCCTCAACGAGTGCGTCGGTATCAAGCATCGCCATGTCCAGCCGCTGTGCCAGCCGCCGCCCGATCTCCGTCTTGCCGCAGCCCGGCATACCGACGAGCACGATATTGGTGCGCATGGCTTCCGCCATGCTGTTAAAAAGGCAAGCGCATATCTCATCGCTATATGGCACGCCCGTCCATATCTCCTCCGCTTTAACCGCCTGCGCGCACAGCATCCATAAGCCTCCCGCGCAGCGCTTGCCCAGTGCGGACGCCTTTTGCAGCAGCGCCGTTTCAGGCGGATTGTAAATGAGATCGATCACTGCGCCGGTTTTTTGAATAATGCCATCCCCCGCGGGGCAGCCGTCGATGCGGGGATACATGCCGGAGGGCGTGGCGTTGATAAGCACGCCGATCTTATCCATTGCGTCCAGCGTTTCGTATCCTGCGGCGTTCAGCTCAGGTTCGACCTTGCCGGGGTCGCGGCTGACCGTGATCACCCGCGCAGCATTCAGATCCTGCGCGAGCGCGTGCACGCAGCGCGCAGCGCCGCCGCTTCCAAGTATCGCGACGGTTTGCCCGCGCAGCCCGATATCATTTCTCTCGAGCAGCGACTGTAAGCCGAAGTAATCCGTATTGTACCCGACGCTTTTTCCCTGTGATAACCACACCGTATTGACCGCGCCGATTGCCAAGGCCTCCGGCGACACTTCATCCAGCAGCGGCATAACCGCCTTTTTATGCGGTATCGTCACGTTGACGCCCGCGTACCCTTCCGACTTAAGGCGCGCAAGCAGCGCGGATAGCCCCGCCACGTCCGTTTCATGCAGCACGTAGCGGATATCCTGCCCGGTGAGCGTCCCGTATGCTTCGTGTATCTGCGGCGATATGCTGTGCGGCAGCTTCTCTCCAATCAGCCCGGCTTTAATCATCGCGCCTCCTTACAGCGTGCGGCGCGGGTACGAACCCAGCCAAACAAGCTCCGCCGTGGCATTGCGCGCCGCTTCGATCACAGGCGCCACGCACTTATCCTCGATGCTGCCTTCAAAATCGAGATGGAACAGGTATTCAAACGGCCTGTCCTTGAGCGGGCGCGATTCGAGCTTAAGCACGTTGACTCCCGCATCCGAGAACAGTTTCAGCACCTCGCACAATGACCCCGGCTTATGCTCTACCTTGAATATGATACTCGTCTTGTCGCACAGCGGCGAAAGCGCCGGCTGCCGTGCGATCACGACGAAGCGCGTGCAGTTGCCGCTGCTGTTCTGTATGCCCTCCGCCAGCACGGAGAGGTTGTATATCGGCGCGGCCTGCGCCGAAGCGATGCACGCAATGGCTGGGTCGCCCGCCTCCGCTACCTTCATGGCCGCCTGCGATGTGCTGAGCGCAGGACATGCGTGTATATACGCGTGCTCCGTTAAAAAGCGACTGCACTGCATGATGGGCTCCGGGTGCGTATAGACCGTACGGATGCCCGCAACTGTCGCGCCGGGGATACCGAGCAGGCTTTGCGTCACGGGAAGCAGATGTTCCGCTGTGATATAAAAGCCGTACTTGGCGAGCAGGTCTGCCACGGCCGTGATGCTGCCCGTATCGGTGTTTTCCGCAGGTACGATCGCGCGACCGATCTCGCCCCGTTGCAGCGCGATGAATATCGCTTCAAACGTGTCGTAACCGCGCAGTCCGTCCGTGCCAAAGGCATCCATCGCCGCGATATGCGAAAACGAGCCGGGCAGGCCGAGGAAGCCCACAGGGCCTTCCGCCGTATCCGCCGGATCCTGCGGCGCGATGCGCTCGCGCTGCCGCTCCT
>CAZLRM010000296.1:0-2225 GCA_964561895.1 uncultured Christensenellaceae bacterium
AGTCAATCGGCAATAGCACCACGACTCCCAGAGACCTTGTTAACTATGAGGACGTTAAGATAATCCTTTTTGTACTGAGCGAAAGTGTTTGCACCCGTATGCGCGAGCATGGCTTCCGATGCCGTACAGTACAGATTTCGGTACGGGATAATGAGCTGTTTTGGTTTGAGAGGCAGGCAAAGCTATCTAAACCTTCATACATATCAAACGATATCGCATCAGCAGCAATGAAGCTGTTTCAGCAGCACTACCAGTGGAATAAGCCGATACGTAGCATAGGAGTACGGGCAACAGACCTAGTACCGGCAAGCAATCCCCTGCAGACGTCTCTATTTGAAAACGAAGAGCAGCGTCAGAAGTATGAGAATCTGGATAAGGCCGTAGACTCTGTAAGGGCCCGTTTCGGACATTTCTGCATCCAACGTGCATCGGTGTTGGCCGATAAACCGCTCTGCGGCATTAATCCCAAGGGTGATCATGTCATACATCCTGTCGGTTACTTTAAGGACGGTATGATGAAATGATGGAGAGAAGATACGAGAACGACTACAAGGTGTATGTCAAAGTCGCCGCAACATTTTCTCCTGACGGCCAGCTCCAACCTATTGCTTTTTGGTGGGAAGATAATCGGAGGTATATCATAGACCGTATTACTGATGTTTGCCGGGCTGCAAGCCTTAAAGCTGGGGGCACCGGCATCCGGTATACCTGTGTGGTTCGCGGCAGAGAAACAAACCTATTTTTTGAAGAAGATAGATGGTTTATTGAGCGGAAATAGCCCAGTCAATAAACCGCTCAAAAAGTAAAGAGTTAAATAATAGAAAAACGTTTTCGGTTATCGGAAAGCTGTTTTTATTATCTTCTGCACAGTTACTCATAAAGACATGCCTTTTAATAATTATCTATTTGATTTTTTATGCTTAATTTCCCATATTATTTCCTCAGATTGTACAAAATATTATATCAAATAAAGTTGCTTTGGATGATAAGAATAATTATAAAATGGATTACGAAAAATTTGAGAATTTAGTTAATTCCCTTGTAGATATACAACTCATTAGAGAGTTTGACTTGTTTGATAATTATGAACTGTTTATTCATAATTTTTTTGAAACTTTGAAATATTTCGAAAGCTCGATGTATAAATTATTATCTCAATTTTTCCGGAATGAGTGATGTTTAAGTTGACTTCTGAAATTAAGCGTTTAATCCAATTCGTCAATAAAAATAACAAAACGGTGGTGAAAGGGATTGAGGTTACCTAAAGACAGATTTGGAGTCTTAACGTTCATAGAAAACTATGACAAACCATATTAGAATCTGTATAAATAATGACGATGATAGATAGAATTTTGGACATGCATTACCTTGATTTCATACATATTTTATGACACCAATAAATAGAACCGACATCTGCCCGCGCGGCTGAGCTGGGCGGGTAATACGTTTTCGGCCTCCGTCGGCGCGACAGTGGGGACCGCGCCGCTGCTGGCTTCCTCCTTCAACCGTGTGTCCACGCTGAGCATACTCATCAACATCGTAGTGATACCGCTGGCCTCGGCTGCCACCGTGCTGGTGTTTATCGTAACGCTGGTGGGGGCGGTATGGGCGCAGGCAGCGGTTTACATCGGCTATGTCGCCGCCATTATGATAAAGTTTATGCTGTGGGTGATACAGGCCTGCTCCGCTGTGCCGTTCGTCGCGGTCGATGTGGCTTCAATGCCGTTGTACGCGCTGCTTGCCTGCTTCGCGATTCTGCTGGCCTGTTCCCGGTATGTGTTGGTAACAATAAAGGCAAAGACGATATTCTGCGCCGCGCTGGTTGCATTCGTACTATTTTTAAAGCTGGTATCGCAGCCTTCCGGCATGTACATCGCGTTTCTGGATGTGGGGCAGGGAGACGCGGCGTTTATTCGTACCGCGCAGGGCGGGGAGTACTTCATCGACGGCGGCAGGGAGCAGAGCGCGCAGGAGGTGGTATCATTCACCGTACGGCAGGGCATCACGCCCGATGCGGCGTTTATTACGCATACCGACGACGACCACTTCTCGGGGTTCAAGGCGCTCTATGAGGCAGGGCTGCTGCATAAGGCGTACTGCTCGTATCAGGAGGAGGAAGCCGTGCGTGCAGCAATGCCGGATGCGCAGGTCGTGCCGCTTAGCGCGGGGGATACCGTGCTGCTGGACGATACTACGCGCGCCGTGGTATTATATCCGTACCGCGA
>CAZLRM010000297.1:0-2225 GCA_964561895.1 uncultured Christensenellaceae bacterium
CTTGTTGATCCATGCCGCCTCTGCGGCGGCTTTTGCGTGTAAGAATTTACTCTTTGTCTCTGTGGAGGACAAGCTTTTGTTGACAATCCACCATTTGTTGTGAATGCCGGCACGGTGCAGGTCATCCGCAAGCCGTTCCGCTTCAAATACGGGTGTGGCTTCGGGTAACGTCACGATAACTACCTGCGTTTCCGCTTCGCTGCGCAGGCGAGGAAGCAGGTTCCTTACAGCTTCACTGACTTGTCCCTGCGTGCGCTTGACTTCTCTGTGATAGCTTTGCGTTGCATCCAGCAGCAGCAGCGTATGTCCGGTAGGCGCGGTATCGATCACTACGACTTCGTTGTCGGCACGTTGCGCAATCTCTGCAAAAGCCCTGAAAACAGCGATCTCCTGCGTGCACGGCGAACGCAAGTCTTCCTCAATATAGGCGAGGTCGTCTTCGCTCATGGTCTGTGCTGCCTTGGAAAGCACTTCCTCCCTATATTTTGAAAGCTCTTTTTTTTCATCAATATGGCTAACCGAAACACCTTCCAGCTGCCCTAAGGTGTATTGCAGGTGCGCTGCGGGGTCGGTGGTCGCAAGGTGCACTTTTTTGCCTTTTTGCATGAGCCCCAGTGCCAGTGCCGCTGCTGTTGTTGTTTTGCCTACGCCGCCCTTACCCATCGTAAACACGATTCTGTTTCCGTTTTGTATTATATCATTTACGATATCTTTTAAGCCGTGCACCTTTTCCTTTATTGTCTCCGCTTTGGGCGGCGTCATATCGTCATCGGTCAAAAAGCGGCGTACATTCTGCAAACCCGTGATACTGTAGGAGCGCAGCGGTATGGTAAAGGCGGGTATATCCCCAATGCCTTTGGGCACTTTCGCAAGCGCGTTTTGCTGTTTTTGGCAATACGCCCGTTGCGTTTCATCCGCTTCGTCGGCACTTTCCATCACGCCATTGATGATGAGCAGTTGGCTGGCGATACCCAAAGCCAGTAATTCGCCCGAAGCGCGCCCCGCTTCGCGAAGCGCGGATTCCTCGGGCAGCGATACGAGCACAAGCGTCGTGAGACGGGCATCAGTCAATGTTGCCATTGCATTTTTGTATATCTCTTTCCTGCTTTCAAGGCCCGAAAGCTGCCCTAAACAGGATGCGCCATGCGTGCTCTCGCTGATAAAATTACTCCACGCGGAAGGAAGCTGCAGCATGCGCAGCGTATGCCCCGTGGGCGCCGTGTCAAACAGGATATGGTCATACTGCTGCGCGGTGCGTTTATCCGCGAGAAACGATGTAAACTCGTTGAACGCCGCGATTTCCACCGTACATGCACCCGATAGCTGTTCCTCCACATTGATTATCACCGCGTCCGGCAGCTTGCCCCGGTATGGGCTGACAACGCTTTCCCTGTATGCAGCGGCGGCGGCGACCGGGTCTACATTGACCACGGTCAGATTGGGTGCAACGGTTACGCCCTGGCTGTCAATCGGCACTTCAAATACGTCCTGCAAATTGGACGCCGGATCGGTACTGACGAGCAGCACCTTTTTTCCGTTGTCCGCAAGCTTCAGGCTTGACGCGCAGGCGACAGAGGTTTTTCCTACGCCGCCCTTGCCGGTAAAGAACAGATACTTTGATAGCACGATCTGTGAGAGCTCAAACTTTTGAAGCATTCTCGTTTACCCGCGTTAACAGCAGCCATCTGGACCGCAGTTGCAGCCGCAGTTCGTTGTCTGCGTTTTGGACGAGACGAAATCTGCGGGTATATCCAACCATTTCGCAAATTCCTCGTTGGTTGGATACCCCTTCGTTTTCACGATCTCGCCTTCCAGCATAACCGCCGGGAGGTTTTGCGGGCCGCTTTTGATGAGACTGCTGATCTTTTTGTTATTTATAAAAGCGCTCGGATTGCCCGAAAGATTATACCGTTCGACCACGATCCCTCTCTTTTTCAGGTTATTGAGCACCGTGGCTACTCTTAACAGTTCGGGATCTACGGAAGGCCCGCATACGCCGGTAGAGCAGCACATTGCCGGGTCATAAATAATCATTCTTTTCATATTGTCCTCCTGTTATTATTGGTTATTATTTTCTGTTTGCTCGTCTGCTTTTGCCTCAAGCGGCATGTCTGATTCCTGAACTTGCGGGAACCAGCGCATGGTCTTGTTGGATATGCGCACGAGCACCAGCATCACCGGAACCTCCACAAGCACGCCCACGATGGTGGCGAGCGCCGCGGGCG
>CAZLRM010000298.1:0-2215 GCA_964561895.1 uncultured Christensenellaceae bacterium
GTGCAAAACACGTGGATGTGCTTGCCCTTTTCGACAACCGGCAGGCTGTCTACAAAGTGCCTCATGGGAAGAGGCATATCGGAACCGTGCACCGGCCAGCCGAAAATTACGAGGTCTGCGGATTTGATCCACCATCCGGCCTTTTTCGGCGTCAGCGAATCCACGGAAACGGTGTCCGCGTTGATGCCCTTCGCATCAAGCTCTTTTTTCATTTTGTCGGCCACCCACCAGGTGTTGCCCGTGCCGCTGAAAAAGAATATAACCGCGCGGTACACGGCTAAAACTCCGAAAGGAACGCGTTGATGAACATATCAATCTCCCCGTCCATCACCGCCATCACGTTGCCCGTTTCCACGTTGGTGCGGTGATCCTTGACCAAGCTGTAAGGATGAAATACATACGAGCGTATCTGGCTGCCCCATTCGATCTTTTTCTGCTCGCCCTTGATTTCCGCCATCTCCTGCATGCGCTCGCTCTCTCGCCTCTCGATGAGCTTGGCGCGCAGCATGCGCATGGCGGTCTCCCTGTTCTGTATCTGCGAGCGCTCGTTCTGGCACTGTACGACAAAGCCCGTTTCAAGGTGCGTGATGCGGATCGCAGAGGACGTCTTGTTGACGTGCTGCCCTCCCGCGCCCGACGACCGGTAGGTGTCCACGCGGATATCCTCGGGCAATATCACGATGTCGCCCTCATCATCCTCAAGGTTGGGCATCACGTCCAGAGAAGCAAACGAGGTATGGCGCCGTGCCGAAGCGTCAAACGGCGAAATACGCACAAGCCGGTGCACGCCCTTCTCGGCCTTTAAATACCCGTAGGCGTTGAGGCCCTCCACCTCAAACGTCACGCTTTTGATGCCCGCTTCCTCACCCGGCAGCAGATCAAGCTCCCTCACGGCGTAGCGGTGCCGTTCGCCCCAGCGCGTGTACATGCGGTAAAGCATCTCCACCCAGTCCTGCGCCTCGGTGCCGCCTGCACCCGCGTGCAGCGAGAGTATCGCGCCGTTCGAATCGTACTCCCCGCGCAGCAGCGCTTTAAGCCGCAGCTCCACCGTATCCTTTTTAAGCTGCACGATTTCCTTTGCGAACTCCTCCGCGGTATCGTCGTCCCAGGCTTCTTCGAGCAGGTCTACCATGACCTCCGCGTCTTCGATACGCTTTAATAGCTTACGGTACTGCTCCAGCTTATCCTCAATGGGCTTTGCCTTTTTGTTGGCCTTGTTCGCCTGCTCCACGTTGTTCCAAAAATCCGGCGCTTCCATCGCCGCGCGCAGCTCGCCAAGCTCTTTTTCGAGCGCGCCGATACCCAATCCCGCTTCGGCTTCCTTCGCCAGCTCCCTGATCTCGTCCAGTTTTATTTTTGCTTCGTCAATCTGTAACACAAATTACTCCTGTGAAAGCTGCCCTTGCCCGCAGCAATTTTTATATTTCTTACCGCTGCCGCACGGGCACGGCGCATTGCGGCCCACCTTGTTGCCGCTCGAATCGAGTGCCTTCTTGGGCGCGGGCGTAATTTCCTTGGGCGCTTCCCTGCGCTGCGGATTGGTCGTGACCTTCACATGGTAGAGCATCATCACGGTATCGTGCTGAATGTCGCGGACCATCTCCTCGAACATGTCAAAGCCCTCTCTGCGGTATTCGATGATCGGGTCCCTCTGGCCGTAAGCCCGAAGGCCGATGCCCTGCCGCAGTTGATCCATCGCGTCGATGTGCGCCATCCACTTCTGGTCCACCACGCGCAGCAGTATGATGCGCTCAATCTCGCGCATGCTCTGCCCGGTCGCTTCAATCTCCTCTTCCTTCAGACTGTATAAACCGTGCGCAAGATCGAGTATGTGCTCCTTTGCCTCCTCGCGGCTTAAGGATGCGATGTCCACGCCATAGAACAGCTCCTTGTCCTTGGGCAAAAACACCTTGGCGAAATATTCGGTCATCGCGGGAATATCCCACTCCTCCGATGCCGCGCCTTCGGGGCAGTATACCGTCATGATTTCGTCCACGAGCGTTTCGAGCATGTCCATCACATTCTGGCGCATATCCGCGCCCGTAAGCACCGTTCTGCGCTCCGAATAGATCAGCTCGCGCTGTTTGTTCATGACATCGTCGTATTCGAGCACCTGCTTGCGGATCTCGAAGTTGCGGTACTCGATGCGTTTTTGCGCCCCTTCAATCTGTTTGGTCAAAAGCCCGAACGTCAGCGGAATCTCGTCCTCCTTGCT
>CAZLRM010000299.1:0-2194 GCA_964561895.1 uncultured Christensenellaceae bacterium
CCATGGGGCTTAAATACTGCGTGTTGGAAAATATATCGGCGGTGTAAATAAAACCGCCCGGCAGTATGCGCGATGGGTCTGAAAGCTTGTCCGCAATACCCTCAAGCGCTTTTTCTTTCTGCACGGGGCTTAAAAGCGGTATGTATTTCGCGCCCCCGCCCGCGCCCAACGTCACTTCAATGTCGCCCTGACCGTAAAGCCGCATCACGCCGCGCAGTATCGACAAGTCCTCGCTCATTGTGGATTTGGCCGCACCGAACATGTCACAGAACACCTTTAAGGGGTAAGACCGTCCGGGGTTTCTAATCAGCATGGCGGCGACCGCCGCAAGCCGGGTTTTTCGATCCGCTTTATCCACGGCTTTTCACCTCTCATTATCGTGCGTCATAATTAATAAGGGTTTTGCATCATAATGGCGCATACTTCATACCTTTATATTGCTATTGTATCATACTTTAGAGTATAATGCATGTTACGGGCGCATTATTGTTGCTTGGCATATTGGGGAGCGTACATAAATATGGTGGATTTGCAGCGGTACAAGGACGGCGTCGTTCATTTTATCGGAATCGGCGGCTGCAGCATGAGCGGCCTTGCCGTAATACTCAAAGCTTTAGGTTATCGGACTCAGGGGTCGGACACCCACGAATCAAAATTTACTGAAAAACTGAAGCAGGAAGGCATACCGTATGCCGTCGGCCACGATGCGCAGAATTTAGGTGATGCAGCGCTTGTTGTATATTCCGCCGCGATCAAACCGGGCAATCCGGAATATGACCGCGCAAAAGAGATGGGCTTGCCCATGCTCACAAGGGCGCAGCTTTTAGGGCAGATCAGCCGTCAGTACGATATGGTGATCGGCATTGCGGGCTGCCATGGAAAGACGACGATCACATCGATGATTGCGCTGGTGCTGCGCGAATGCGGTGTGGACTTAACCGTCCATATCGGCGGCATGGTGGATTTTCTAGGGGGCGGCGTCGCGGTGGGCAGCTACCCCGCGTTTTTAACAGAGGCGTGCGAATATGTGGGCAGTTTTCTTGAGCTTAGGCCGACATTTGCGCTTGTCAACAACATCGACGACGACCATCTGGATTACTATAAGGACATCGAAGAGATATACGCGACATTTCTAAAATTTGCGCAGCTGCTGCCGGACGCCGGTGCGCTGTTCTATAATTTACATGACCCGCTGTCCGTACGGCTTGCAAAGGAGTGCGTACGGCGCGCCGTATCCTATGGATTTGAAAACGCGGATTATACCGCGGTTAACGCGCAATACGACGCAAACGGCTGTGCGGAGTTTGACATTATTGCGGGAGCGCAATGTGCACATGTGAAGCTTTCTGTGGTCGGGCGGCACAATATGAGCAACGCGCTTGCGGCAGTCACTATCGCGCATGAGGTTTTTGGCGTGGATATGCAGTGCGCGGCAGACGCCTTGTCGCATTACCACCTCGCGGGGCGGCGCTTTGAAATTATGGGCGAAAAGAACGGCGTGAAGGTGATTCACGACTATGCACATCATCCCGCAGAGATTGCCGCGTGCCTCGACGCTGCATCAAGGTTCCCGCACAAAAAGCTTTGGGTTGTTTTTCAGTGCAACTCGTATACGCGCGCCAAGACGCTGAAAGACAAATACGCGCAGTGTTTTGACAATGCCGATATGGTGCTCGTGCCGGATATCTATCCCGGGCGCGACATTGACCGCGGCGAGATCCACGCGCGCGATCTTGTGGCGGTGATATCCGCCCATCGTTTGTGTGAATATATACCGACGTTTGAGCAGATCAATACATATCTCGAGCAGCACGCTTTGCCAGGCGACGTGATTATTACGCTGGGCTCGGGCAGCGTGGGCACGGAAACCGCCAAACTGCTGTAAGCGAACAAGCTGCCGGAGCTTATTATTAAGCCCCGGCTTTTTAGTTCGTTCCTGCGCGGGCAGATATTATCGTGTGTTTATATGGAATAATTGCATAGCAGTGTTTTTAATAATAGCGCGTATATCGCTCCTTTTATAATCACGATTTTACTTGATATGTTATCGAATAAAACGACGGGGTATATATAAATTACAATTTTATTGTAAAATTTTCCGACAAATAATGAACCTTTTCCGACAATAATCGTTATTAGATGCATGGGAGGAAACGTTGTGTACTTACCCGATGAAGTTTTTGAACGTTTTATA
>CAZLRM010000300.1:0-2184 GCA_964561895.1 uncultured Christensenellaceae bacterium
CCGGCTCCCCGGGCCCAAGGCCGCTCGTCTCCTCATACACCTGTATAGAAGCCATATCACCTCTCAGCTCAATGATCTCGCCGATCAGTCTTTGCTCGCTGACCCGGACAACGTCGTACATCTCGCTTTGCCCGAGGCCGCTCGCCACGATCAGCGGGCCTGAAACCTTGACTATTCTGCCTTCCATATGCTTTCCCTTCCTGTGCTATCCGCCGATCTGCCGGTGACCCCCTTCAAGGAGCGTGCGGCTAAGTGTACGGATAAAAACTTGTTTCTATCACTAGGCGCGAATGCGCCTTCTATTCGTTTCTGATGACGTCCGAACCGATCGTCCGTCACACTATCGACGGATAACCTCTCTGGGGCTAAGCGATTGAGTGACCGGGCTCGCTTTATTCATCTCTGAAGATGACGTCCGAACCAATCGCCTTCTCCACGTTGGCGCGGATGCCTCTCATGCCAAAGCCCGTCGTCCCGCGGTTACCGGGTATGGGTATGATCGCGGGGAAAGGCTGCGTCTTATAGCGGTCTATCGTTTCCGCCGCGGCTTCCGCCGCCTGCTCGGTCACGAAAATGATCGCGTACCCTTCGGTTGCGAGCCGGAATATTTCCTTGGATACTTCCGCGCCCGAAGCCGGAAACACGTCGATGCCAAGCGTCTTAAACCCGAGTATGCTGTCCATGTCGCCGACCACGCCGATCTTGCTCATGCTTCTCCCTCGCTAGAATAATTCTTTCATGCGTTCCGATACCGTCTCTTCACCAATACCGCCGAGTTTCGCCGTCATCACCATGCGCACCGCCGCAGCCTCGCGCTGCTTGGCGATATAGTATCCCATCAACGGCCCGATACCGAACATGTCGTACCGCTTGTCTTTGAGCCGCCCCATCAAATAATCGTCGCGAGCCTTTTCGAGAATATATACCCGTTTTGTCTTTAAGTACTCCGTAAACGCACCCGATAACACGCGTAAATTTTCACCCTTCATCACTGCGGAGAGTATGTTCTCATCCGCGAGGTCGAACGCGTCGGAGAACGTTTGTTTTTCAATCGTACCGCCCTTCACAAACACGCGCTCGAAGGCCTCCCTGCCGTATTCCGAGGCGCGTACGCGCATCAGCGCGATAAAGTTGGAAATATCGAAAAACGCCTGAAAGTATTCCGTCACGAGCGTATCGTTCAATACTTTCAACAGTCCGCGAATCTCCTTGGCATACGCACGGTCGAGCGCGATGCCGATAATGGAAGCATCCGCCGCAGCCGCAAACCGTTTGTCGATATAATTAAGCGCCGCGGTCATCGTGAACGGAAGATCCCGGTAGTCGTTGTCGCTGATGGCGCGCTGAAGCGTCTCCACCGGTATGTTCCCCGGAAAAAGCGGTATGCTGTCCAGAGGTTTATCCTGCATCAAAAGCTTGATGAGCACCTTTAAGTTGAAAAAGTCCCTCTCCGCGCGCATGATGCGCGTGAAGGTATCGCTGGGCGATACCGCAAAGAGCATCGCTTCCGCGTCCTTAAGCTCCTTATCGATGAGCTGCTCAAAAGACGCGCCCGCAGGCGCGGGCTGGCCGTAGCCGATTTCGCCCAAAGTACGCATCGCGGCGTCAAAGTCCTTCGCCTCGATCACACGGCCGATTTTATCCCTGGTAATGAGCTTTCCCCCGATCGCGCGCACGCTCGCAGCGGAAAAGGGATAGCTGCTGTTTAGCTCCGACATAACACACCTTTTGCCCGCGTCATTCAAACAGAATGCGCGAAACGTCCGTTTCAGCCTCGTGCCACGCTTCATTAAGCAGCGCTTCAAGAGACATATTAACCTCCATGCCGCCTTCGATATACACGAAGCCGCCGCCAATATCCCTTCTTTCGTTCAGCAGCGTCACGGCACCCTTGCCCGCGGCCTTTTTCAGTTCCGTGTTGACATCTTTCAAAAAAGCCTCGCCCAGCCGCTTTTCCGCCTTTCCGACAGCAATCGCGCCTTCGCCCGATTTCGCACATTCCAGCAGCTTTTTTTTCATCAGCGAAATATACGCATTGTCGTCTAAAGAGAGCAGCAACTCCAGCGCAAGGTCTTTGGCCTTGCCCATCATCTCCTGTTTGGCTGCGAGCAGCTGCTTGCGGCTCTCCAGATCGAAAACAGCGGCCATTCGCCGTTCGTTTTCTTTAAGAGTTTCCGCCGTATC
>CAZLRM010000301.1:0-2179 GCA_964561895.1 uncultured Christensenellaceae bacterium
TGAGGGAAAGGCTTGATGTTCGGCCCGCGCACCACCTCGGTTTCGCCCGCCGCGTCGGGCGGAGAAATCAGGTTGTCGTTGATGAGGAAAGCCTTGGGCATGTCCACGTTCAGCGCATCGCCGGATAGCCCTATATCTCGCGGGTCGGTCAGCACGCCCTTAAGCGCCGTCGCTGCGGCGGTCTCCACGCTGGTTAGGTAAACGCCCGCGCTGTAGGTTCCCGTCCTGCCATAAAAGTTGCGGTTAAACGTGCGCACGGAAACGGCGTCGGTGCGCGGCGCCTGCCCCATGCCGATGCACGGCCCGCAGCCGCACTCCAAAATACGCGCACCCGCGCTGATAATATCGGCCAATGCGCCGTTTTGCGCCAGCATCGTCATCACCTGCCGCGAGCCGGGCGATATCGTGAGACTCACGTCAGGCGCGATGCTTTTGCCCTTAAGTATCGCGGCCACGCGCATGAGATCGAGGTAAGAGGAATTCGTGCAGCTTCCGATGCACACCTGATCCACCTTGATCGGCCCGATCTCGCGTGTCGGCTTTACGAGGTCGGGGCTATGCGGCATCGCCGCCGCGGGCTCCACCTTAGTTAGGTCAATCGCAATCGTTTCGTCATAAACCGCGCCAAAGTCCGCGCAAAGAGGCGTATAATCGCTCTCGCGCCCCTGCGCAGCTAAAAACTTCCTTGTCACCTCGTCGCTCGGGAACACGGAGGTCGTTGCGCCCAGCTCCGCACCCATGTTGGTGATCGTCGCGCGTTCCGGCACGGAGAGCGTAGCAACGCCCTCGCCGAAGTACTCGATCACGCGCCCCACGCCGCCCTTTACGGTAAGGCGGCGCAGCACCTCTAAAATCACGTCTTTGGCGGATACCCCGAAGGAAAGCTTTCCCGTAAGCTCTACGCCGAACACCTTTGGCATCGGTATATAGTACGCGCCGCCGCCCATCGCCACGGCCACGTCCAGCCCGCCTGCGCCGATGGCAATCATGCCGATGCCGCCGCCCGTGGGTGTATGGCTGTCGCTGCCAAGAAGCGTCGCGCCCGGTACGCCGAAGCGCTCCAGATGTACCTGGTGGCAGATGCCGTTGCCCGGGCGGCTCACGTATACGCCGTGCTTCCTCGCAACGGTTTCGATAAACTTATGGTCGTCGGCGTTTTCAAAGCCGGATTGCAGCATGTTGTGGTCGATGTACGCCACGCTCTTTTTGGTTTTAACGTGCGGCACGCCCATGGACTCAAATTGCAGATACGCCATCGTGCCTGTCGAATCCTGCGTCAAAGTATAGTCGATGCGGATCGCGATCTCGCTGCCCGCTTTCATTTCACCCGATACGAGATGATTCTTTAGTATCTTTTCCGTTAAAGTACCGCTCACTTAAAGACCTCCGCCAAAATATCATTTATTCACACATTCTACCCGCTGGCACAAAAAAAATCAACCAATGCCAATTTAGCACCGGTTGATTTCTTGTTAAGCGTTACTGCTGCATCTGACGCCCGAGGAACACCGCGGCAGCCTCCGCGGATTTCTGCCCTGCTTCGCTGATCGCTCCGTCTCTTGAAAGCAGCGCAATCGCTCCGATGGGCTGCCCGTCCATGTGAATCGGGGCAATCAGCTGATACGCTGTCTGGGAAGTATTTTCTCCGGTAACGAGCGGTATCACCGCGGCGCCTTCCTTGCGTACGGACCCGCGGGTGTTCATCGTCTCCTCCAGCGCGCTGCTGACGGGACGCTCCATGTAATCGCGCCTGAATTCCCCGCTCGAAGCGAGCACGGTATCGCGGTCGCAAATCACAACGGTCAGGCCAAGTGTTGTTGCCAGCGCTTCCGAGAAGTCCAACGCGAAAGACGCAAGCTCACCGATCGGCGAGTACTTTTTGAGTATGATGCCGCCCTCGCGGTCCGTGTAAATTTCCAATGGATCCCCCTCGCGAATGCGCAGCGTACGCCGAATCTCCTTGGGTATCACGATCCTGCCAAGTTCGTCGATTCTTCTGACAATGCCGGTTGCCTTCATAGATTGTCCTCCTGAAAACATTTCTGGTTTTGCTGCTATTGTTTGTTAGAGCGCGGGAATTATGCGTGCGGTTAAAAATTCAGAACGGACGAAAATGAAAAGAGATAGCCGCGTAGTCTTCCCCCATAGACTTGCCCTTCCCGCTACCTCATACCAATAA
>CAZLRM010000302.1:0-2144 GCA_964561895.1 uncultured Christensenellaceae bacterium
TGAAAGGGCAGGTCGCGGCGATATTCGAATGCGCGGAGCATCTGATCCGCGAAGGTTTTACCCCAAAACGCGATATCTATATCGCCATCGGCCACGATGAGGAATCCATGGGGCAGTACGGAACGAATCAGATTGTGGCGCTTCTGGAGAAAAAAGGCGTGCGGCTCGAGTTCGTGTTCGACGAGGGCGGCGCGGTGATGAACGGCAGGATACTTGGCATACAGGCCATGATTGCGGCGGTCGGTATCTGCGAGAAGGGATACGCGGATTTCAAGCTTACGGCGAGGTCACAGGGCGGACACGCGTCGCGGCCCCCAAGAGAGACCGCGGTGGGCAGGCTGGCCAAAGCCATTGTCGCGGTGGAAAAGCACCAGATGAAGTACGCGCTCAACGAACCTATGCGCGCCATGATCGGTGCGCTGGGCGGATATATGAAGTTCCCGCTCAATGTAATCGCGGCCAATCTGCTGCTTACGAAAAGGCTGCTGATCAAGGGCTTCGCTTCGGGCAATATGGGTGCCGCGATGGTGCATACGACCGTCGCTCCCACGATGCTCAAGGGTTCTTCCGCGCCTAACGTGCTGGCCGACTGTGCCGAAGCCGTCGTCAACGTGCGCATCGCGCCCGGACAGACGGTGGAGGATGTCAAGCGCCACTTCGAAAAAGTGACGCGCGACCGTGTCGAAATCTCCCTTATACAGGGATACGACCCCTCGGTGGTTTCCGGTACAAACAACGAAGCGTACCGTATGATCACGCGCACCTTGAATAGTGCGTTCCCGGATTACGTGGTTGCGCCGTACCTGCTGATGGCGGCGACAGATTCGCGCTGGTACGCGCCGATAGCCGAAGGCATGTACCGGTTTCAGCCGTTCCGTTCAATGGATGAGGATCTGGGCACGATTCACGCGGTGGGCGAGCGTCTCAGCGTTGAGTCTTTGCGCGAAGGAACGGAGTTTTTCATTTTTCTTGTAAAAAATGCAGATGAATGATACTATAGCGATTAAGGGTTTTCCCTGGATGCAATTATCCATATTTTAAAAAATCAGGAGGACAAGCCATGCGGGACTTCATTCTGGCAACGGACTCGGATACGGAAATACCGTATAAGTATGCGGATGAGCACAATATACCGGTGTTTTTAATGCCCTATACCGTGAACGGTGAGGAGAGGCTTTTCGATCTGGGCCGCAACACGGACTTTACCGCGTTTTACGAGCAGCTCGCAAACGGCGCGGAAGCCATTACGTC
Source organism: uncultured Christensenellaceae bacterium (assembly GCA_964561895.1). Classification (GTDB taxonomy): domain Bacteria; phylum Bacillota; class Clostridia; order Christensenellales; family SZUA-584; genus JAEWCC01. Next base: position 1,252 of record CAZLRM010000302.1, read on the forward strand.
CACACGTTCACCCGCCGATATCGCCGATTTTTTCCGCGATATGGTCAAGGACGGCAAGGATGTACTCTACCTTTCATTTTCCTCAGCGCTCAGCGGCCACTACGACCTGTGCCATCTCGCAAAAAAGACGGTGCTGGAGGAGTACCCCGATGCGCGCATCGAACTTGTCGATACGCTGCGGATCAGCATGGGCGCGGGCGAGATCGTGATGTTTGCGCAGATGCTGAAAGACCAGGGGAAATCGCTTGATGAAATCAAGGAATGGGTGCTTGCCAACCGGCTGCGCGCGCACGCATGGTTCTCGGTGGACGACCTGAATTATTTAAAGCGCGGCGGACGACTCTCGGGTGCGGCCGCGGCTATCGGCACGATACTCGACGTAAAGCCGATACTGCGGCTGAATAGCGAAGGCAAAATCATCGCAGCGGACAAGGTGAAAGGCAGCAAGAAGATTCAACGCTTCTTCCTCGATACGATCCAGCAGTACGTGGAGGAACCTGAGGCGCAGACAGCGTACGTGCTGCACGCGAATAACATGGACGCAGCGGTCAAAATGAAGGGGCTTATCGAAGAGAACGTGAAATTTGCGGGCGTAGAGATACAGGATGTAGGCCCGGTGATCGGCTGTCATACAGGCCCCGGCGTACTCGCCGTGATTTTTATGGGCAAGGAAATCAAATAGGCTGCATCTTAAGGGGGGCGGAAACGTCTCCTTTTTTATTCCGCGGATATGGGAAAAATCACAATTGTTGACGGAAGAAAACGGGAATGGTACAATATATATGGTTTAATACCGCAAATTTTTTTAGGAGGTTTTATTATGTACAAAACGGAAGCCACATTGGGTCTGGTCGGGAACATTCTGGGAATCATCGCGATTGCATTGATGCTGA
>CAZLRM010000303.1:0-2130 GCA_964561895.1 uncultured Christensenellaceae bacterium
CGCTTGCCCGTAAGCTCTTCCGGCTGCATTGACGAAACAAAGCAGCCCCGGCCTACCATCGTGTTGATGAAGCCTCTGCGCTCAAGCTCCTCCCACGCTTTTTTAACGGTGATCACGCTGATGCGCAGTTCCTTGGCTACCGTGCGTATGGGCGGCAGGCAGTACCCCTGCGCCAACTCCCCTTTGATGATCTGAGCGCTGAGCTGTTCGAAAAGCTGCTGATAGATCGGCTTTTCAGATGTGCCGGAAATCACGATATCCATCACAGATCGATCGACGCGAACCTTCTTGCCGACAGCTTAAACGCCGCAAAGTTCGCCAGCGAATAGATGAGTATGCCGCCCGCCAGCACAGGAAGCTGAGCCAACAGATGCTCTTTTCCATCCAAAAATTTTAGCCCGGGGATCACGATGATTACCGTTTCGACGATACAGGCGAACAGTACCGCAGCGGTAAGCGCCGCCACCACGGGGATGCCGATCTTGTAGGCGGTCTTATAGAACATCGGAAAGAACAGCAGATTGAATACCGCATACATGATGAACGTACAGCCGAAAAACGTAATGTTGGTATCGAGCAAAAAGTTTCCTTTTGGATAGATCAGCAGATTGACGACCGCGAAAATTGCACTGGCAAGAATCTGCAACACCTCCAACAGCACCATGGAAACGATCCGCGCTTTCACGATATCCTCCCTGCGCACGGGCAGCATAACCGAAAATCCGATATCGTTCTGCGCTTTGCTGTTAGCAAATATGTTGGGTATTGTAATGAGAAATACGTACATCATCGCGATAAAATACAACCACTCGGGAATCAGCAGCAGCGCCCCGCACAAAAGCACAAGATAAAACATCGGGTGTATGACGAGATGAAACTCTTTATAAAGTAAATTTTTCATTTTCAGTCCCTCTTCTTTCATGGTAGATCATAATGTCTTCGATACTCGGCGGCTCGGCCAGATACGCTGCGCCGCCCTTAATATCGGCAGTGCGCACAAGCCCCGCAAAACCAAACGCGTGTTCTTTATACGAAATCAGAGCAGGCTTTAATTCATCAAGCTGTTCGCATTTCCCCTGAACCATGCGGTAGGATGCGATGAGATCATCCTTCGAGCAGCATTCGATGATACTGCCGTTTTTGATATACGTAATGAAGTCCGCGCATTTTTCAAGGTCGCTCGTGATATGCGTGGAAAACAGTATGCTGCGCTCCCCTCCCTCAATCAGGCTCTGGAACAGATCCAGCAAATCGTCACGCGCCACCGGGTCCAGCCCGCTCGTCGGCTCGTCGAGCAGCAGCAGCTTCGCATGATGCGAAAGCGCAAGCGCGAGCGAATACTTAACGCGCATTCCGCTGGACAATTCGCCTACGTTCTTGCTCTCGTCTATCCCAAAACGCCGGATATATGCAGCGTAAGCATCCTCATCCCACTGTGAATAGAAACGCCGCATCGTATCGGTGATGCTTTTGATGCGGCTTTTGAGGTAATAATCGACTCCGCCGAACATAAAGCCTATCTCCTGCTTCAGCGCCAGTTCGTTTGCGGAAAAATCCTTGCCCAGTATTTCCACCGTACCGCCGTCCTTGCGCACCAGATTCAGTATAGACTTGAGCGTCGTCGTCTTGCCCGCGCCGTTGCTGCCTATAAAACCCATGATGTACCCCTGATCCAGCTCAAAGGACACGTTATTCAGCGTAAATTTTTCGTACCTCTTGGTTAAACCCTTTACGGACAGTATCGCCATAACAACCTCCCTGGATTGCCCGGGAAATATGACCCCCGCACAATGCACATTGTGTATAATGTATATGCACAATATATCACCCTGTATGTGCGTTGTCAACGGTCCGGCCGGATTATTTTTCCCGATATTTGTAAACGCGTTTGATGCGTTGTATAATTCGAACTATAAAAGGAGCGAGGGAAATGGACGATGTGATTTGCTGGCTGCTGAAAGGCGACGTTTCGATGCAGTACCTAACGCACCGCGATTTGCTTCACAGCGACTTAGGCACGCTGTCTTCGCTGCAGCGCCGCATCGAAACGGAGGGCTTCGGCGCAAAGCTGCTTTCCTGCCGCGGCGCAAACGGGCACTGGGGCATATGGTTTTATCAGCCCAAGTGGAC
>CAZLRM010000304.1:0-2103 GCA_964561895.1 uncultured Christensenellaceae bacterium
GACAAAAAGGTTACAGCACACACAAAGGGGATGATAAAGTGGCGAAGGTCATAATCGACAAGGATACCTGCAAGGGATGCGGCTTATGTGCGACAGTATGCCCCAAGAACATACTGCGGCTCTCTGAAACGGAGATTAACGCGAAGGGCTACAGCCCCATTGAGGTTACAGATATGGCATTGTGCATCGGCTGCGCGGCATGCGCGCGGATGTGCCCGGACATTGTATTTACGATTGAGAAATAGGGGACTTAAGAATATGGCAAGAGTACTAATGAAGGGCAGCGAGGCGATTGCCGAAGCGGCCATACAGGCGGGATGCCGATACTTCTTCGGGTATCCGATCACGCCGCAGAACGAAATACCGGAATATATGGCAAGGCGGATGCCGCAGGTGGGCGGAACCTTCCTACAGGCGGAATCCGAGGTATCCGCAATCAACATGGTGTACGGCGCGGCGGGCGCAGGCGCGCGTGCGATGACTTCTTCCTCGTCGCCCGGCATCAGCTTAAAGCAGGAGGGTATCAGCTATATCGCGTGTGCAGAGCTGCCCTGTGTGATCGTCAACATGATGCGCAGCGGGCCGGGCCTCGGCGGCATACTGCCCTCTCAGGGGGATTATTTTCAGGCGGTCAAAGGCGGCGGACACGGCGACTACCATTTAATCGTGCTTGCGCCCTGTTCCGTGCAGGAGGCGGCGGATACGATGTCGCTCGCGTTCGATCTGGCGGACAAATACCGCGTACCCGCGATGATTCTTGCCGACGGCATGATCGGGCAGATGATGGAACCGGTGGAGTTTGCGGACAGGCAGCAGAGCGCGCCTGTGGACAAGCCATGGGCGGCGACAGGCTATGACGGAAAGAAAAAGCGCTCGATCATCAACTCGCTTTATATCGAGGCGGAAGTGATGGCGGCGGTTACCGAGCGGCTGCAAAGCGTTTATGAGCAGATCAAGCGCGCCGAGGTGCGTTATGAAGAGTTTATGATGGATGACGCAGAGTATTGCATTGCCGCGTATGGCACCACATCGCGCATCGCAAAGAATGCCATCGTCAAGGCGCGCAAGGAGCTTGGCATCAAGGCGGGGCTGATACGGCCCATCACGCTGTGGCCGTTTCCAAGCGAAGCGTTTGCAAACGCCGCGAAGAAATGCAAGGCGTTCGTAACGGTGGAGATGAGCACAGGGCAGATGGTGGAAGACGTGCGGCTCGCGGTAAACGGCGCGCGCCCCGTATCGTTCATCGGCACGGTGGGCGGCTTTGTGCCCACGCCCGACGCGGTGATCGAAGAACTTATCAAAGTTGCGAAGGAGGGCAAATAGATGGCGGTTGTATTTGAAAAAACAAAATTGCTGACGGATAAGCCGTTCCACTATTGCCCCGGCTGCACGCACGGCATCGCGCACCGGCTGGTGGCGGAATGCATCGATGAGATGGGCTTGCAGCAAAGGGCGGTCGGCGTTGTGCCTGTGGGTTGTGCGGTGTTTGCGTACAACTATTTCAACATCGACGTATATGAGGCCGCGCACGGCAGGGCGCCCGCGGTCGCGACGGGCGCAAAACGCGTACACCCGGAGAACCTCGTGTTCACCTATCAGGGGGACGGCGATCTCGCTTCGATCGGCGCTGCGGAGATCGTGCACGCCGCCGCGAGGGCGGAGAAAATATCGACCATATTCATCAACAACGCGATATACGGCATGACGGGCGGCCAGATGGCGCCCACCACGCTCGTAGGCCAGAAGACGACCACTTCGCCCTACGGCAGGGACGCATCGCACTGCGGCTACCCTGTGCGCGTCGCGGAGATGCTTTCCACGCTGGAGGGCGCGGCGCATATCGAGCGCGTATCGCTGCACGACGTACCCAACATCATCAAGGCCAAGAAGGCCATCCGCAGGGCGTTTGAGGCGCAGATGGAAGGCAAGGGCTTTTCGCTCGTCGAGATACTTTCCACGTGCCCGACCAACTGGGGGCTCTCGCCTGTGGAAGCCATCAAATGGCTCAAGGAAAATATGATACCATATTACCCGCTCGGCGTGTTTAAGGAGGCGAAGTGATATGACGAATGAAATCATTATCGCGGGCTTCGGCGGGCAGGG
>CAZLRM010000305.1:0-2083 GCA_964561895.1 uncultured Christensenellaceae bacterium
TGGTGTTGTAGATGTCGCCGATCGCGCCTTGCGAGGAGGGAGAGTTGACGATCACGCGGCCCACCTTCATCGCTTCGCCGTATTTCACGCATAGCGCTTCGTCGTTGCTGTGGATCACGGCGCTGTGCCCGAGGCCGCCCAGCTCCAGCATCTTGTTCGCAAACTCAAAGCCCTGCTTTTCGTCCTTCGCGACGAAATACGCGAGCACGGGGGAGAGCTTTTCGAGAGAGAGCGGGTATTCTTTGCCCGGCTTTTCAAGCTTCACGATCAGTATCTTCGTGTGTTCAGGCACGCTGACGCCCGCACTGCTCGCGATCCAATGCGCGGGCTTACCCACGACGTCGGGATTGACGGCGAGCTTTTCCGTATTGATCACGAACCTGTTGATCTTTTCGGTATCTTCCTCGTTCATGAACGCGCACCCGAGGCGCGCCATCGTCTGTTCAAAGGCTTTGGCGATATCCTTGTGGACGATTACCGCCTGCTCCGAGGCGCAGATCATACCGTTATCGAATGTCTTGGAGATGATAAGGTCGGTGCAGGCGCGCTCAACGTCCACATCCTTATGGATATAGCACGGTACATTGCCGGGGCCGACGCCCAGCGCTGGCTTGCCTGCGCTGTAAGCCGCCCTCACCATGCCGCTGCCGCCTGTTGCGAGTATGAGGGATATATTCGGGTGATTCATCAGCGCGTGGGTTGCTTCAATGGAGGGCGTCTCGATCCATTGCACGCAGTGTTTCGGCCCGCCGTTTTGAATGGCAGCGTCGCGCAGCACCTTTGCCGCTTCGGCGGAGCATTTCTGAGCGGAGGGATGGAACGCGAATATAATGGGGTTGCGCGTTTTGGCGCAGATGAGCGCCTTGAACATCGTTGTGGAGGTCGGGTTGGTTACGGGCGTTACGCCCGCGATGATGCCTACCGGTTCCGCCACCTCCACGTAGCCTTCCAGCTCGCTTTCATCCACGATGTCCACCGTTTTTTGGTCCTTGATACTATGCCAGATATACTCCGTCGCAAAGATGTTTTTGATCACCTTGTCCTCAAACACGCCGCGCCCCGTCTCTTCCACAGCCATGCGCGCGAGTTCCATATGGTGATCCAAGCCTGCCAGCGTCATTGCGTGCACCATGCCGTCTACCTGTTTCTGATCCATCCGCATGTATTCCTGCAGTGCGTCATTTGCGCCGGCTACCAGGCGGTCGATCTCAGCCCTGACATCCGTGTCCTTACCCTGTGCCATAATACTCCTCTCCTTTTTCTTAAAAAATATTATTCAACCCTGAAAAGGTTTTCAGCGATATCATTGTGAAATAGTTGTCAATTAAATATACCGTAAAATTAATATTATTATTTTTTGTGGATGCGTAAATATGCGGTCCTGCCTAATATTGCTGTATTAAAAAGGGTATTAAGGGTATCTGACGATAAGTATGTTATGCGTTTTTGTCAGAAACAATACCGAAAAAAGGCGTTTCAGTACATGGCTGCTCGTGTAAAATCTCCAAAAACACGCTGACTACCTCGGGGTCAAATTGTGAGCCCGCTTTCTTGCGGATCTCTTCCAGCGCGATGCTGCTTGGCAGTGCTTTGCGGTACGGCCGGTTCTGCGTCATTGCATCATACGCGTCCAGCACCGCGATAATTCGGGAAAGCAGCGGTATATCCTTGCCGCGAAGTCCCTGGGGATAGCCGTTCCCGTCCCAGCGCTCGTGGTGGCACAGTATATACTCAGCGATGGGTACGAGTTCGGGCGACGATATCGCGATTCTGTAGCCGATGGCCGGATGCTTTTTCATCACAGCCCATTCTTCATCGGTCAGTTTGCTGCGTTTATCTAAAATTCGGTCGTCAATAGCGACCTTGCCGATATCATGCAGCATCGCAAGAAGCACAAGCTCGTCGATAGACGACTGTGAGAGGCCAAGCTTGCCGCCCACAAGCCTTGCGAGCTTTTCCAGCCGTTCTTCATGCGCCTCGGTATCGAGGCTCTTCTCCAGCATGGTTGCCCGGATCGAAGAGATGATGGCGCTGTGCGAGCTTTTTAGCTCCAAGAGCTTGCGCTTATGCATATAGTTTTCTG
>CAZLRM010000306.1:0-2076 GCA_964561895.1 uncultured Christensenellaceae bacterium
TGGGTTACGGCGCTTTTGAGATGGTGTTTATGGGCGGCTGGGGATATGTTTCCACTACGATTATACCCAACCTGATACAGTGGGGCGTGGGTGTGGCAGGCGCGGCAGCGCTGTACTACCCGGTGAATAGAGTAAAGAAGGCATTGAAATGAGGCTCACCTGCATCGGAAAATACGGCCCCTTTCCCAAGCCGGGGGCGGGCTGCTCTGGTTATCTGCTGACGCATGAAGGAAAAAATGTCGTCGTGGACATGGGCTGCGGAACGCTCTCCAAACTGCTTTTAAAGCTTCGCGTGCAGGATATTGATGCGGTGCTGCTGTCGCATCTGCATGCAGACCATATGGGTGACGCGCTGACGCTGCGCTACGCGCTGGAGGTGGCAAAGAAGCTCGGCTGGCGCTCCGCGCCGCTGCCCGTTTATCTTCCTGCCGAGCCAACTGCCGAGGCGTCGCTGATTTCCTCGCACCCGATGATCGATGCGCATGTCATTACAGATGGCATGGAGGTGCAGGTTTGCGGTATGGACGTGCGCTTCGCTTTGATGCCGCATGCCGTGCCGAGCTTTGCGATGGCTTTTACTGCGGACGGGCGCAAGTTCGTCTATTCGGGCGACACGCGCGACAACGATATATTTGCCGGATTTGCCAAGGGCGCTGACCTGCTTTTAATGGAGGCCGCGTTCCTTTCCAGGGATATTCTCCCCAATGCACAGCACGTCTGTGCGAAGGACGCGGGGCGCATCGCGCGCGAAGCGAATGCGAAGCGGCTGCTGATTACGCACATATTTCCGGAGTATGATATCGATGACCTTCTCCGCGAGGCGCGGGAATGCTTTCCCACAGCGGAGGTTATACAGGAAAACATAAGCTACGAGGTGTAGATGGAACATCAGCGCCACGTCATAAATCGCCGCCCGCTGCTCATAGCGGCTGCCGCGCTTGCGGCAGGCACCGCGCTGGGGCGCTTTATTCCCCTCTCCGTACCGTATATCATCGCAGCCGCAGCGCTTGTCGTTGCGGCTTTTCTGTTCCGCAAAAGGGCGCTGTGGCTTATTTACGCAGCGCTTGGGATGCTGGGTGCGTTTCTTACCTTGAATATCGTAAGCGCGAAAACCGTGGGGACGGGGAACGGCCTGGTCGTTTCGGGGCGCGTGACCAGTGACCCATATGTGAACGACTACGGCAACACCGTCGCGGTGCTGGATAACGCGTGCATTGCGGGCCAAGCGTGCGGCAACGTCAAGCTTTACGTGCCGGACGGGGCGGCGCTGCAATGCGGCGACATCGTGGAAGCGATCTGCGAGGTGGAGCTTCCCAAGGGAGTGCGCAATCCGGGCGGCTTTGACGAAAAGCTTTACCTGCTCTCGCAGGGGGTGTATTACAAAGCTTACGCGGATACCGCCCGGGTGATTGGATATCAAGGCGGCCCTGCGGTGTGGTTCTCCGCCGCGCGCAGTGCTTTATGCGGCATACTGGATAACGTGATGGAGCCGGAGGTTGTGCCCGTCGCTAAGGCTATGCTGCTCGGCGATACGCAGGGCATAGATGAAGAGACCTACACCGCTTTTAAGGATACCGGTATGGCGCATGTGCTTGCGGTATCGGGGCTTAACGCAGCGATACTCATCGCGTTTGTGCACTTTATATTAAAGCGGCTGCGCGCAGGCAGGACGCCGCGCCTCGTGATTACGCTGCTGTTCATCGCCGCTTATGCGTGTGTGACGGGGTTGTCGCCCTCCATTGTGCGCGCTTCGGTCATGGCGGCTGCGGTGCTAGTCGGCAGGCATCTCGGCAGGCAGGCGGATACGCTCAACTGTCTTGCGTTTTCCTTTGTGGCAGCGCTGCTGCTGCGCCCGCTCGATTTATTCACTGCGGGTTTCCAACTTTCATACGGTGCGGTACTGGGCATGATCACGCTGGGCAGCCAGATTGGCGGCTGGATTCATCGGCATCTCTGTCTGGGTTCCATTTAATATTGTCGTACGTTCCATTATCGTTTGTCGTAAGATGCGAATTATCTCGATTAGTATTGGCAATATGCGGTTGATTTGATATAATTGCCAATAGATAGAGTTTT
>CAZLRM010000307.1:0-2058 GCA_964561895.1 uncultured Christensenellaceae bacterium
TGGTATTCGCAAGGCGTTAAATAAAAAAAGGTATAATCAGAGAAAAAAAGCGGTTGTATTATATATTTCCTGTAGGTAATTTTATGTTTTCTCCGATATTTACTTGCCGCAAAGCATATAGTATGGTATTGGATGAATCATTATCACACCACATGGGAGGCGTAACATGGGTATGCCGGGATATGAATCAGAACCGATTGCGGAAATCATGGAGCGCCTTTGTGATATCCGCGACGAGCTCAAACGCGTCAGCAGGACGCTGGGCTATGCCGTGCGCATGGAAACGATGCGCCGGGAGATACTGCAATATGGTTGGGGCGGCATTTTAGCCAAATACCACCCCGACGTCAACGTGGACGATCCGGCCGCCTACCCGCTTTTTGAGCTGTACCGGCTTGTGTATGGCAGCATGGGAGGGAATATAGGGTAAAGATTCCGCCGAACCCCCCTCGGGTACGCTTTACCCGTCAGAATATGAAGCTTTTTTAACGTGGTTTATTGGCAAAAGCGTAGTTCTTCCGGTTTTGTGATCAAGGATACTTTAGTAAGCAGTTCCGCCGCTTCAGCGGCTTTTATTTTGCTTATATTGTTCTGAACCCCCTGCCTACCGTTTCGCTCGAATTGACGATGGTGATAAAAGCGTCTTTGTCTATGGAGCGGATATAGTTGCGCAGCGCCACTGCCTGCCGCCGCCCGAGCACGGTGGTGATCACTTCCTTCTCTTCCCCCGTATATGCGCCGCACGCCTTAGATATCGTCGCGCCGCGGTGAATCGTATCCGTGATAAACGCCTCAATGGCTTTGCTCTCCTTTGAAACGATTGTAACGAGCTTGCGTACGTTGATGCTCTCGATCACGTTGTCCAAGAGCAGCGCTTTGACGAGCAGCCCGAGTATGCAGTAAAGCCCGGTTTGTACGCCATAGATGAAGCCTGCGAAGAGAGTGATTAATAAGTCGCTGAGCAGCAGCGCCTTACCGATTTCAAGGCTCGTGTGCCTGGCGAGTATCATCGCCACGATATCTGTGCCGCCCGTAGACGCGCCGATGTTAAACACGATTCCGCTGCCGAAAGCGGGCAGTATCACGGCGAAACAAAGCTCTAAAAATCTATCGTTTGTGAGCGGCGAAGGTATGGGAAAAACGGCTTCCAGCAGCCAGATGAGCGCCGAAAGCACGAGCGAGGAGTAAACCGTACCGACTCCGAAGCTTTTGCCGAGGAAGATGAAGCCGATGATGATCAGCGCCGCGTTGACGATGAGCATGAAGTTTCCCACATTCAGCTGCGGAAACAGCGTGGACAATATGATGGCTACGCCCGTTGTACCGCCGATGGCAAAGTGGTTGGGCACTTTGAAGAAGTGCACGCCCAGTGCCACGATGAGCAGCCCTATGTTCATGAGCGCAAAATCTATTTTATTGGCGAGGAGCTGTTTCATGGATAAACCTCCGGTTCAGTAACACCCTTATTCTTGCATAAGCGGTTCGTATTTATCCCGCCTCAAAAGCATAAAACGATGCTCGCGCAATCGTATGGGTCGCGGGCTTATTGCGCTGCATGCCTGTGAGGGGGCAAAAATAATGGGATGCGCGAAATACGCCATTGAAAAACGAAAAGAAGGGCAATCGGTGAGTATCCGCGCAATTCGAAGGCCGGCATAATTACGAGCGGCTTCACAGTCTTGATAGAACCGGTTGCACCGAGTGTAAAAATCGCGGTGGGGATTCGTATTTGCGCGCGCGCATGGCAGCTAATTCGCCGCTTCGTTTCAGCCGTGTGCGGGGAGGACGAGTTTCAGATCAGCAGCCACCGCGGGCATGTGAACGGCTGGGCAAGACGCCGCGCCGTTTACGGGCGCTCTGTGCGCACGATAAAGAAGGGACAGCACGCCGCGACGGTACAGTAGCACACATTTTTAAGGTGTTTCGCTTGATTTTTCAGCCGTAATGTATTATTATTAAAAAAAAGAATATCGTCAGGGTTTTCGGTTGAAGCCGAATATGGTTTCAAGACTTTGAGTTTCTAGGGTGGGAAGCTTTGCTTCCTGCCTTTTTTGTTGG
>CAZLRM010000308.1:0-2038 GCA_964561895.1 uncultured Christensenellaceae bacterium
AGCGATAACGCCGTTTATTACAATATTTCGAGAGAAGTCAACAACGAGGTCAACCAGACGACCACGCAGATTGAGAAAGCGCAGGGGCAGATCGAAGACCTGTCCGTTTCGGTGATACTCAACAGCACGAGCGTAGACGATTATCAAAAAGAAGTGAAGGATCTAATTTCCACCGCTATCGGCGCGAGCCAGGATAAAATAACAGTCAAAATGCTGCCGTTTGACGCGGCGCAAGCGGTGCAGGAAGAGGACGCGGCGGCGGCAGAGGCTGCGGTTGCGTATCAGCAGGAGCTTGCAAGCGCCACTCAAGGCGCGGAGACAACGCGCCTTGTGATCATCGTTATCGCAGCGCTGATCGCGGTCATATTCCTATTTTCCATTATCAAGATGTTCATATCGGGCAAAGCGGAAGCTGCGGGCGGCATCGATGTGATGGTAGGCGATGTGCCGGAAGGGCCGGCGGCAAGGACAGGATACTCAAGACGCTCCCCCAAGCCGGTACCCCCGCTCGAAGAAGAAGAAATCGAGATAAAAGGCAAGGACAGCAAGATGACTGTTCTTGAAGATTATATCGGTAAGAATCCGGAATCGGCGGCAAATCTGCTGCGCAACTGGCTGAACGAGGAGTGATGACATATGGCGGCTGTTGAAAAATTCAGTTTGAAAGAAAAAGCTGCGGTATTGATGATCACGATTGGCAAGGATTACGCGGCGAAGATTTACAAGTACCTGAGCGAGGAAGAGATTGAGCAGCTCACGCTGGGTATCACCAACGTGCGCCGCGTGGAGCCTGAAATCAAGGAATCCATCGCGGACGAATTCATCCAGATGTGCGTCGCGCAGAAGTACATATCGGAGGGCGGCATCGATTACGCGCGCGACATACTCGACAAGGCGTTTGGCAGCGACAGCGCGAACGAGCTGATTACGCGGCTTTCCTCTTCGCTGCGCGTCAAACCGTTCGATTTTATCCGCAAGGCGGACTCGACCCAGTTGTTTAACTTCATTCAGAACGAGCATCCGCAGACCATTGCGCTGATACTTTCGTATATCGAGCCCAAACACGCGGCACAGATACTCTCGGCGCTTTCGCTTGAAAAGCAGACCAGTGTGATTGCGCGTATTGCCAACATGGGGATCACCTCGCCTGAATTTATTAAAGAAACAGAACGCGTGCTCGAAAAAAAACTCTCGACGATGAACTTTGGCGACACCACCTCTACCGGCGGCCTAGACAGCCTCGTAAGAATTCTGAACAGCGTAGACCGCGGTACAGAGCGGCATCTTTTGGAAGCGCTTGAGGAGAAGGACGCGGAGCTCGTGGAGGAGATCAAGAAGCGTATGTTCGTGTTTGAGGATATCGTCAAGCTTTCGAATCAGGCGATTCAAAGGGTACTTCGCGAGATCGACAACCGGGATCTCGCCATCGCTCTCAAGGGTGTTATGGGCGGCCCGGTCGAAAAGGCCATTTTGGACAACACCAGCAAGCGCTTGCAGGAGATGATCAAAGAGGATATGGAGGTTATGGGTCCGATCCGCGTCAGGGATGTCGAGGAAGCCCAGCAGAAGATCGTCAATATCATCCGCAGGCTGGATGAGACGGGAGAGATTATCATATCGCGCGAAGGGGAGGAAGACGTCATTGTTTAGGATTGACAAATCTCTCGTGGACACCATGAACTCCAACAAGCAGTTCGTGACGATTACTCCCAAGGAAGTTTTTGAGCATGTGCAGCGCAGACGGGAGGAAAAAAAGCCGCCCGCAAACGAGCAGGACATTCTCAAGAACGCGGCATACGAAGCGGAAAGGATATTGCAGGAGGCGAGGGAACAAGCTTTAGAGATCAGGCAGGCAGCCAGTCATGACGGGTATCGTGAGGGAAAAGAAAAAGCACAGCAAGAAATGGACGCGCTGATCCGGGCGCAAGCGGAGGATGCGAAGCGCGTTTTTAGTCAGATCGAAAAATACAAACAGGAGCTCTACCAGAGCATTACAGATAACGCGCTGGAGCTTTCTTTCAATATAGCGGAGAAGATT
>CAZLRM010000309.1:0-2014 GCA_964561895.1 uncultured Christensenellaceae bacterium
TCCTTCTTAACTATCTTGTAAGAGGATAGTCCCAAATCTTATAACACAGCCGCTTAAGCAAGCGGCTTTATTATTTGTACCAAAAAGCACCTGCGGCGCTCAGTATGTATCCGCATGAACCTTTTCAGCAATAAATAAACCGCGCGGCGCAGGCCTGTTATCGGGATAGCCGATCGATACCAGCGTAACAGGAATAACCGCTTTTGGGATACCGCACACGCGGCGTACTTCTTCAATGCGCTGTTCATTCGGATAGAGCCCCAGCCACACGCCGCCAAGGCCCATCGTCTGAGCAGCCAGCAGTATATTCTGCGTACACGCGGAGCAGTCCTGTACGAAAAACTCGGTGCGCGACGCGCGATAGCCCTCAAGATTGGCGAGCACGAGTATGCCGAGCGGCGCATTTTTTAGCATGCCCCAGTGTGTCCCGACAGCAGCAACTGCGGCCTTGACACGCTCATCACGCAGCACGATAAACTCCCAAGGCTGCGAGTTCATCGCCGAAGGCGCGGCCATGCCCGCGCGCAGCAGCAGTTCCACCGTTTCATCGGAAACAGGCTGATCTATATAGCTTCGGCAGCTTCTTCTCTCGAATATCGGCCTTAATGCTTCTTCCATGTCACTCCCCCCTAAACTGATCCTCGACCGTCCAAACCGCACCACCCGGCGCTTTACCGCGCAGATAAACACGGCGGATGACATGCTGCGTAATCTTCCACGGGGCGATCCTTGAAAGCGCGCATACGATTTTATAACCGAAACCCGGCGTAATCCGTGCAGGCGGGTTCTTCATTTTCAACAGCTTCAGCACAACGCGCGCGCACTGCCGGGGGCTGCCTGCGGCGATATTAGAATTGACAACACAGAGAGAACGCTCCAGCGGCGGCATATATGCCGTATGGCGCGTCTTTTCCGAATATTTGCGGCGCGCGATAATATCCGTGGCGATGTTGCCCGGTTCGATTACGCATGCCTTCACGCCAAAGGGTTCAAGCTCCAGCCGCAGCGCCATCGTCAGCGCAAAGAGCGCGGCTTTGGCCGCGCTGTACATCCCCTGAAATGGCACGGGGCAATGCGCCGCGAGGGACCCGATATTGATGATTATGCCGCTACCCGCTTTGCGCATGCCCGGCACTACATAATTCAGTAACCGCACAACGCCAAAGAAACACACCTCGAACTGCGCCTGCGCTTCCTGCGCCGTCGTCTCCTCAACCGCGCCCGCGTAACCTGCACCCGCATTGTTGACGAGCACGTCGATGCGCGCATGACGTTCGATAATATACTTCACCGCGCTCGCAATAGTCTCCTCGTCCTCAAGCGTCAGCGGCAGCATGGTATATTCAATTTCGTTTTCGCGGATGGTTTCAAAATTGGCGCAGCGCGATGTACCGTAAACGGTATAGCCGAGCGCCGCCATGGCCTGCGCAATGGCTTTGCCGATACCGGAGCTGGCTCCCGTCACCAGCGCGATTTTTCCGTGTGCGTTCATACGGCTTCAACCTCTTTGCATACTTTAATGAACCCGGGCATTTTGAAACTGATGCCGTGCACCGTGCAGCCCATACTTCAGAAAAGTATTTCTATTTTGTGCAGCCTTTACGACCCGATTCTATTGTCACGATGCGCTTTAAAATATCTGCAAGCGGGCCGTTTTCGGGCGGGTCTTTTCTCAGATACATGCCGCAGACGACCTTTTTCATAGCGCCCCAAGGCGCAAACTTGGTAGCCACATAAAGCAATTTGTTGCTGAAACCCACGAACGTACGCGCCGGCGGGCGTTTCTTTTGCGCCATCTTCAGTACAATCTTAGCGCATTTTTCCGGGCCGGGCGCCATCTGTTCCGAGCGAATCATCTCGAAGAGCCCCCGTGTAAACAGCTTTTTGTAGGCAGTATGCCGGGACTTTCCGGTCAGCACACGCTTATCCGTAAAGCCCGTTTTCGTATCGCCGGGGTCCACCTGGCAGACGCGGATTCCGAAAGCTTCGATTTCCATGCGCAGCGCGCAAGTCA
>CAZLRM010000310.1:0-1994 GCA_964561895.1 uncultured Christensenellaceae bacterium
CCGGACGATATCAGCGCAATGGGGAAGTCTTTGAGCGGTTCGGGTATTTTGGCAAACTCCATACGCTCGCGGATGCCGGCAAAAAGCACGATGGCGAGCATGAAGCCCAAGGCTCCTGCGGTGCCGTTGACGAGCGTCTGAATGAGATTGTACCCTTCGTTGATGTTTAATATCGCGACGCCCAGCACCGCGCAGTTGGTCGTAATCAGCGGAAGATAGATACCGAGCGCGCGGTACAGTGACGGCACGCTCTTTTGCAGCGCCATCTCCACAAGCTGCACCAATGCCGCGATTACGAGTATGAACACGATGGTCTGCATATATTCGATTTTAAGCGGCACGAGCAGGTAATACTGCACGAGCCAGCAGATGACGGAAGCCAGCGCCATCACGAACGTGACCGCGAGGCCCATACCCATCGCCGTTTCAACGCGCTTGGATACGCCGATGAACGGGCAGATGCCCAATATGCGCGAAAGCACATAGTTGTTGACGAGTATGCCGCTTAGTAATATCAGAAGTATGCCTGTAAAGCCTTCCATGATCAATGCGCTCCTTTCTTCTGCCGGAGTGACACAAGCTTGTTAATAAGGCCGATCAGAAGCCCCAGCGTAATGAAACCGCCCGAAGGGCTGATCATGCCGAGCGCGGGCGCAAAGTTTTCGCCGAACAGCGAAGCGCCGAATATCGTGCCGTTGCCTAAAATTTCGCGAATCGACGCGATAAGCACGATCGCAACGGTAAAACCGATGCCGACCCCAATGCCGTCGAAGAACGAGGCGCCAACCGGGTTCTTATACGCAAACGCCTCGCTGCGCGCGATGATGATGCAGTTCACGACGATCAGCGGGATATATAGCCCGAGCGACTTGTCGAGCGCGGGCACATATGCCTTGAGCACGAGCTGTACGATCGTTACGAATGTCGCGATGATCAGCACGAACGCCGGTATGCGCACCTTGGGCGGTATGAAATTGCGCAGCAGCGATACGAACACATTGGAGCCGACGAGCACGAATGTGGCGGCGAGGCCCATGCCGATGCCGTTGACCGCCGCCGTGGTGATCGCGAGCGTAGGGCACATGCCAAGCAGCAGGCGGAATGTCGGGTTCTCGTCCAGCATGCCGTTTTTCAGTATGGCCAAAGGCCTTGTCTTATGTTTGTTCATTTTGCGCCTCCGTTCAGTGCGGCATAGAATTCGCTGACGGTGTTGACCGCGTTCGTAATACCCTTGGAGGTGATCGTCGCGCCCGTGATCGCCTGAATTTCATTGTCGCCGGGATTTGACTTTACCACATTGATCGGGCTTTGCTTGCCGACATATTGGCTCCGGAATCCTTCCTCTTTGGCTTTGGCCCCGAGGCCCGCCGTTTCGGTGTTGTCTCCCACGATCACGCCCTGCACCGTGCCGTCCGGCGCGACGCCTATGGTTAAGTTCAGCCCCGAATTGAAGCCCTTGGTGACGACGCCCGCCACGATGCCGATCTCGTTACCGCCCGTATCGAGAGCGGTATACACGGTTTTGATGATGCCGTAGCCCTTCGGCACTTCGCCCAAGCCGAGCAGCGAAGAGAGCGTGACGTCCTTAATACCTTCGGCATTGGGATCGTAGAGCGCTTCAAAGCTTGCGGCTTCAGGAAAAGCGGACTTTCTCGCTTCCGAAGCGGCCGCCGCCGTCTGCTCCTTAATCGGCCCTTCCGTGACGTAGTTCACGGCACCAAGAGCGACGGCACATACAATCGTAATGATGAGCAGCTTCAGTGTAACCGAAATGATATTCTTCATTTTGCAGCCTCCTTGAGCGCAGCGCCGCCAAAAACCTTCGGTTTAAAAGCGCGGTCGAGCAGCGGCACCGCAAGGTTCATAAGCAGTATCGCGTAGGATACGCCCTCGGGATAACCGCCCCAGAGCCGGATCACGCCGGTCAGTATGCCGCAGCCCAGCGCGAACACGATCTTGCCGGTTTTGGAGATCGGCGACGTCACGTAGTCGGT
>CAZLRM010000311.1:0-1994 GCA_964561895.1 uncultured Christensenellaceae bacterium
ACCGCCGCGACGGAGGAATCCACGCCGCCCGAGAGAGCGAGCAGCACGCGCCCGTTTCCCACGCGCTTTTGGATCTCACTCACCGCGGCCTCCGCGTAACCTGTCATCGTCCAGCCGCCCGAAGCGCCGCAGACATTGTATAAGAAGTTGCGCAGTATCTTATTGCCCTGCTTGGTGTGCGCCACCTCGGGGTGGAACTGCACCGCATAGAGCTTCTTGTCCCTGTGGCAGAACGCCGCGACGGGACAGCTTTGTGTCGTAGCGCACACTTCAAACCCTTGCGGCGCGGTATCCACGTACCACGTGTGGCTCATCCAGCAGACCGAGTCCGTATCGATGCCGTCAAACAGCGCACAGGCATTGTCGTAACGGATGTCCGTTTTGCCATACTCGCGGTTTGCCGCGCGCTTCACGCTGCCGCCCAGCGCCTGCCCCATGAGCTGCGCGCCGTAGCATATGCCAAGTATAGGGATACCTGCACTGAATATGCGTTCGTCACACCTCGGCGCATCGTCGTCTGTCACGCTCGCAGGGCCGCCCGTAAATATGATGCCGATGGGATTGTAGGATTGTATACGCTCCAGCGAAGCGTCGCAGGGCAGTATCTCGGCATACACCGAGAGGTCCCTCACGCGCCGCGCGATGAGCTGATTGTACTGCCCGCCGAAGTCGAGCACGAGCACTGTCTCTCTCATTTAAGACCTTCCCGTATAGTTGGGCGCTTCCTTCGTAATATAGATATCGTGCGGATGGCTCTCGGTAAGCCCCGCGCCCGTGATGCGCATAAACTGCGCTTTTTTCTGCAGCGCATCGATCGTTTCCGCGCCGCAGTACCCCATGCCGGATTTTAATCCGCCCACCAGCTGGAACACCGTATCGGAGATCGGCCCTTTGAAGGGCACGCGGCCTTCCACGCCCTCGGGCACCAGCTTTTCCGCGTTTTCCTGGAAGTAGCGGTCTTTGCTGCCCTTCTGCATCGCGGCCAGAGAGCCCATGCCGCGATACACCTTGAAACTGCGGCCCTGATATATTTCCGTATCGCCGGGGCTTTCCTCCGTACCGGCGAGCAGGCTGCCGATCATGACGGAGCACGCGCCCGCCGCGAGCGCTTTGGTGATATCGCCCGAGAACTTGATGCCGCCGTCCGCGATCACGCCAACGCCGTATTTCGCCGCGGCCTGCGCGCACTGCTGCACCGCCGTAAACTGCGGCACGCCGATGCCCGCGATCACGCGCGTGGTGCATATGGAGCCCGGTCCCATGCCCACCTTGACGCAGTTCGCGCCCGCCTTGATGAGATCCTCCGTGCCCTCCGCCGTCGCGACGTTGCCCGCGATAATCTGCAGATCTGCGTATCTTGCGCGTATGCGCTCCACCGTTTCAATTACGTTTTTCGTATGGCCGTGCGCCGAATCGATCGTGATAACGTCCACCTTGGATTCGATGAGCGCCGCGGCGCGCTCCATCACATCCGCCGAGGTGCCGAGCGCCGCTCCCGCAAGCAACCGTCCGTTATTATCCTTCGCGGAATTGGGATATTGTATCGCCTTTTCGATGTCCTTGATCGTGATGAGCCCTTTTAAAACGCCGTCTTCATCGACAAGCGGCAGTTTTTCTATCTTGTGGCGGCGCAGTATCTCCTGTGCCTCGGGAAGCGTGGTGCCTATAGGTGCCGTAACGAGGTTTTTGCTGGTCATGACCTCGCAGATCCTGCGGGAAAAATCCGTTTCAAACCGTAAATCGCGGTTGGTCAGTATGCCAACGAGCTTTCCGTTCTTCGTAATGGGTACGCCCGATATTCTGTATCTGGCCATGAGATCGTTCGCGTCGGATATGAGATGGTCGGGTGAAAGTGAGAAAGGGTCCGTGATGACGCCGTGTTCGCTTCGTTTTACTTTATCTACGTTGGAAGCCTGTTCTTCGATGGACATGTTCTTGTGGATGATGCCGATTCCGCCCTCCCGCGCGATCGCGATGGCCAGCCGGGCTTCCGT
>CAZLRM010000312.1:0-1991 GCA_964561895.1 uncultured Christensenellaceae bacterium
ACGATGGCGATATTGGTGACATTGGCGTTTGCGGCCTGCGGCGCGCCCGAAGCGGCGCAATCACCATCTGAGGCTACATCAGTGGAAGCGTTAGAGGTTGTGAAATTTACAGACCCGGTGCTGGAAGCGAAGGTGCGCGAGGCAATGAGCAAGCCGGAAGGCGACATCACTGTCGAAGAGGCAGAAACGGTGACGAAGATGGACCTTGGCATCGACTGGCAGCAGGAGCCTGCGGAAGGAACGCAGATCAAGGACTTGAGCGGCATCGAGAATTTTACAAACCTTGAAGAGTTGGGGCTGCATTACCATGCGATCACGGATATATCGCCACTGGCGGGGCTTAAAAAGCTTACTTCCTTATCGCTGGGCGGCAATCCGGTCGCCGATATTTCGCCGCTTGCCGGCCTGGCCAATCTTGAATGGCTGACGTTATTCGGTTGTCAGGCGGAGGATTACAGCACGCTTGCAACTCTGACAAAACTAAACAGTTTGCTGATGGAATATTCAACGATCAAGGATGCCGACATGCTTTCCGGGCTGACGGGGTTGACGCGGCTTGGCCTCAGCAACACACAGGTCAGCGACGTTTCGCCGCTTGCGAGCCTGACCAATCTGAAAAAACTGCAGCTGGCCGGGAGCCCGGTCACCGATTATTCGCCGCTCGCTGCGATATACCCAAATCTGGAAGAAGCGGACTTTACAATCGTATCCTCTCTCAGAGAACTAGGGTTTGTCCCGATCGATAACGCGCCGCAGTTGGAAAGCTATAAGACGGAAGAAATCATCGTTTTGGTCCATCATACAGAGTGGGGAGAGCAGCAGAACAAGGACGAAGAAAACGCGGTTACACTCTATAAAAACCAAGGAACCGAAAATGAAATTTGTGTTATTTACTATCCAGATAACAAGAAATATCTAATATTCAGCAACTTAAAAGAGTTCCGGTATACGTATGACAGTCAAAGCGGAGAAATGAACGTTGAATACGGCGGGGAAAACGCGAACGCGTTTATGGAAGAAGCGTATGATGAAGTCGATCCGTATCCTGTGATGACGCCGATCAGAGATTTCAGCAAAGTGATGACGGATACCTTCGGGGTTTCTGCCGACATACTGTACAATTTGCCGCGGGAAGCAGAAGTGGCCGAGGCTTCAACACTGATCGCTTTGGGCTTTGTCCCCGATAAAAGCAATGCTGTTTGTATTTACGAGCAGCATGAGGGAAACTATACGAGCATTGCGATCCATCGCCCCGAATGGGGAGAACAGGAATATTCCGTGCA
Organism: uncultured Christensenellaceae bacterium; assembly: GCA_964561895.1. Taxonomy (GTDB): domain Bacteria; phylum Bacillota; class Clostridia; order Christensenellales; family SZUA-584; genus JAEWCC01. The sequence continues at coordinate 1,284 of CAZLRM010000312.1, forward strand.
TTTCTTTACTTCGGTCAACGGATACGGAGTAATGGTAAGGTATTATATAGACGAACAGCGCTATTATATCAGAGCGGATAATGAAGACGGCTCCACCGCGGATTTTGAGTTCTTTTCGAAGGACAATTCATACAGGGATGGTATGTCCCCGGATGGCATGACGGTGGAGGAATTTTTCAAAAAAGTATATGACGAACCGCAAATCGAGGACGTATACCTTTATTCCGTACTGTTGGCGCAGCAATACATCACCGATACATTCGGTATGACCATCGACGAAATGTACGCGCTGCCCGTCGGTGAATAAATACAGGCGGACTTCTATCTGATCCCTGAGAATAATGATTCCGAGATGGAATAACGCGCAGCGCGAAAATATGCTCCCCGTATCATTATAGTAACTCTGCTGAAAGGCGCGGACGAAGCGCCGCGCCTTAGGCGGAACACCATACCCGCTGAGAAACAACTGTTACGCAGATAAGATTTGTTAAATGCAAAAATGAAATTGTGAAGGATTCGCAGCTTTTCCGAAGAACATGGGAGAAAAGATGAAAAAAATTCGGTATAGCGTCATACTGTCAGCGATACTCTTTTTAAGCGCTTGTGCTGTGCCTGCCTCACGAATTATTCGCCGCTTGCGGGCATATATCCCAACCTGACAGACAAGGATTTTGAACTGAGCTAACATATTATAAAAGGAGATAAAAC
>CAZLRM010000313.1:0-1967 GCA_964561895.1 uncultured Christensenellaceae bacterium
CCGACAATATTTCCTGCGCCATATCGTCCAGCCGGGAGTTTACTTTTTTAATCAGTACAAATACATTTCGCCTGCCCTTAGTATCAAACGAATGGGTACGGCCGCAGGCGAACGCATTGCTTGCCGCTTCGCTTAAAAGTTCCGCAATCAGCTTACGGTATTGCAGAAACTCGCTGACATCCGCTTTCCTCTTGATGATTTCACCTTGGGCGAATATCCTGTCCTTAAGGCTCTCAATGTATGCCTGATATTGGGCGTTGCTGAAGTCCGACATATGCCGTGAGAAAGAAAATCCCGCATCCGTGTCCAACTGTGCGTTTCCGGAAGCGGATACATTCTGCGTACCGGATAGGGCTTTGCTAATGTTCGCAACCTTCATACCCAAATGCTCCCCAAGCCTTGCGGCTCTCTTTCGCCTGCCTATTTCTTCGCATCAATAAAAAACGCGTCCCTGCCCTGAAACTGGTTTGCATACCCGTCAATACCCTTTTTTGTATGCCTGATAACTCTGATCTGCTGGCTGTAACCATCCAGCATTTGCTGTGCCAAATCGTTGCACTCTCTGCGAAACTGCTCAATCTGTCCGGCAATAAACGCAATGTCGCTCTCCAGCCTGATAATATCCGGCAGCTGCCTGAAATCCGGCAGCTGCTGCCTTAATCCCGCAGCTGATTGCTCCATATCGTCCACCCTTGACATCATGTCCTCGCATCGATCCATCTCGCTGTTAAACGCACCGATATCTTCATTGGCAAGCAGCCCTTGGGCACGCTTTACAGCATCCAGCAGCTTTGCGAGCAATTCTTTTTTTATTTCAAGCAATCTTTTAAGATCTTTGGCAAGCTGGTTTCTCATAACTCGTTCTCGTAGATTTCCGCAAGCGGCTGGCGGCATGTCTTCTCAACCTGCATCCACGCGTCGCGCAGCCCGGACAGCATTTTGATCAGCGGCTCGATCCGCTCTGCATCTTTTCTTAGGTTGATCTTTACGATTTCCCGATACATAAAGTCGTACAGCGACAGCAGGTTCTTCGAAATATCGTAATGAAGGTCAAGGCTGTTGATCAGCTCCGAAATAATATCCTGCGCTTTTTGTAAGCTGGCATTAGCCTCAGCATAATCTTTTTTTTCTATGGCAATCCTGGCGAGCTTAAGTCGCTTGATGCATCCGTTATACAGCATCACGATCAGTGCCATGGGATTCGCCATATTGACTTCCTGCGCTTTATATTTTTGATATGCGTTTGCGGTAACCATTTTATTCGCTCTCCTTTATATACCCAATTTCGTTCTTTTATGCCGTAAACAGCGTTGAAAGCCAACTGGACATGCTGTTGAGCCGCGCCAGCGCAGACTCCATTGCGGAGAATTTAGCCCATAGCGACTCTTCCTTTTCATCCATGCGTGTTTCAAAAGCGTCCCTCTTATCCTCCGCGTCTGATATCTTGCCCTCCAGGCTGTCAAGAGCAACGCTGGTCGTCTGCTTGGTATAGCCTAACATCGCATCCGAGATTCGAACCATCAGCCCTTTTTCTGAAGTCGAACCGCTGCTGGAAGTCTGGGTGAACATCGCGTTAACATTATCGGGATTATCCTTGAGCGCACTTAACAGCTTTTCCTTATCTACCGTAATTTTAGCGCCGTTCGCGTACGATCCCGTCGTGAGGCCAATATCCGAGAGGCTCATCCCTGTACCGTCCACTTGAGTATAAAACGAACTCCTGAGTGTTTTTAAAAGTGAAGAAATATATGAATCGCCGCGGAGCATACCGCTTTTCGCTTTTTCTTCCCACTTTTCAATCTCTTCCTCAGTCATATCTTCTTTTTGCGCGTCCGTCAGAGGAGGATAATCGCTGTACACTTCCTCGCTGAGCTTGGTCTGGAGCGTATCGATCAGCTTATTATACTCATCAATGAACGATACAATTTTGTCGGCTGTACTCTCGTAATCCTGGCTGACGGTGAACA
>CAZLRM010000314.1:0-1958 GCA_964561895.1 uncultured Christensenellaceae bacterium
TCGGCGTAGGATGTGACGATGGGGCAGTTGAAATGGTTTTTCGCCTGCTTTTGCTCTTTCTTCTCGTACGGCACGCACGGGAAGAATATCGTCTTCACGCCGCTGTCGATGAGCAACCGTACTGCGCCGTGCGCGAGCTTTGCCGGGTAACACAGCGACTCGGACGGTATGCTCTCGATGCCCGCAGAATATACGGCGCGCGAGGAGCGCGGGGATAGCACCACGCGGTATTTGAGCGCCGTGAAGAACGTATGCCAGAAAGGGTAGTTCTCGTACATGCCCAGCACGCGCGGTATGCCCATATCGCCGCGTACGGCCTGATCTTTGCTCAGCGGCTCGTAGCCGAACAGCCGCTTGTAGGTGTAGTCGCAAAGGTCGGGCAGCTTGCTTTGAGGCGCGGCCTGGCCTGCGCCCTTCTCGCAGCGGTTGCCCGATATGAACTTACGGTTATCGCCAAAGTGGCTGATAGACAGGCGGCAGCGGTTTTCGCAGCCCTTGCAGCGCGAAGCGGTCTGCGTGATCTCCATTGCGCGCAGCGCGTCGGCGGGCAATATAGATGATACCGCGCCCTGCGGACAGCGCTCCTTGGCAATCAGCGCTGCGCCGAAAGCCCCCATAAGCCCCGCGATGGCGGGACGCGTAGCCTCGCGCTCCGTGAGCCGCTCGAATGCGCGCAGCACCGCGTCGTTTAAAAACGTGCCGCCCTGCACGACAACGCGTTTTCCCAAGTCTTCCGGGTTTTTGAGCTTGATGACCTTATACAGCGCGTTCTTGATGACGGAGTACGACAGCCCGGCGGAGATATCCGCCAATGTGGCGCCTTCCTTCTGCGCCTGGCGTACCTTGGAGTTCATAAACACCGTGCAGCGCGAGCCCAAACCCACAGGCTTTGCCGCGAGCAGCGCCTGCCGTGAGAATTCCTGTATGTCGCAGCCCAGCGAAGCCGCGAACGTTTCGAGGAACGAGCCGCAGCCCGAAGAGCACGCCTCGTTGAGTATCACCTCGTCGATGACGCCCTCGCGTATGCGCATGCACTTCATATCCTGCCCGCCGATATCGAGTATGAACTCCACGTCGGGGCAGAAGCAGCGCGCGGCGGTGTAGTGCGCGATGGTCTCCACTTCTCCGCAATCGAGTGTGAAAGCGGCCTTAGCGAGGCTCTCGCCGTAGCCCGTGGAAGCCGCGTGCGCGATATACGCGCCCCGAGGCAGTCTTTCGTATAACTCAGTCAGTATTTCGCGGATCACGTCCAAAGGCCGTCCTTTGTTGGAGCCGTAGCGGCTAAACAGCAGCTCTCCGTTTTGCGATATCAGCACGGCTTTGGCGGTCGTAGAGCCCGCGTCGATGCCGAGATAACAAGGCCCCTGCGCGGTTTCAATGGGCGCGGTGGGAATATCCGCTTTGCCGTGGCGGCTGCAAAACGCCGCGTAATCCGTTTCATCCGCAAACAGCGGCGGCAGAGAACATTCCTCCTGCGCGAACTGCGGCGGCTGCTCCGCGAGCGCGACAAGCGCGCCCAGCGTAGTTTCCGTTGCGTCCGGCATCATCGCCGCGCCCGCCGCAACGAACATCATGGCGTACGGCGTATCCGCGATATTCTCCGGGCTCAGCTTCAGCGTGGAAACAAAGCGCGCCTTGAGCGCGGGCAGAAAGTGCAGCGGGCCGCCCAAAAACGCCACCTTGCCGCGGATGGGCCTGCCGCATGCGAGGCCGCTGATCGTCTGGTTCACGACGGCCTGAAACACCGAGGCCGCGATATCCTCGCGCGCCGCGCCTTCGTTTAGCAGCGGCTGTATATCCGTTTTGGCGAACACGCCGCAGCGTGCCGCGATCTCATAAATATGCTCCGCTTTTGCGGCCAGCTTATCCAGCCCCGCCGCGTCGGTTTCGAGTAATGTGGCCATCTGGTCGATAAAGGCGCCCGTGCCGCCTGCGCACGTGCCGTTCATGCGCTGCTC
>CAZLRM010000315.1:0-1940 GCA_964561895.1 uncultured Christensenellaceae bacterium
TGCGTTACAGTTAGTACGAAAAGCGGCGATATCAAAAACCTCCGCACATCGCAGGGGCGGGACATGCAACCCCGTAGTGCGCGGCAAAGTACCCGGGGTGCGTATCCTCGACGCGCCGCACGTAATCGGCCACGGGACGTCCGGGAGGCCGTCCCCTACGGATGCGCGCAGAAATACTGCGTCAAAAAAACCGCCGCCATCGCAGGGGCGGGATGCCGTAACCACTGGGGCACTTAGGGCAGCGTCCCCTTCGGTTCGTTGACAACAGCCGATTTTCGGCTGATAATGGATATGTTCCCTGAGCCTTACTTTCTCAGGAGGTGCCATATGAAAAAGATCATTATCATCGGCGCAAGCAGCGGTATCGGCAGGGCACTCGCGCGGCTGTACGCCGGGGAAGGCCATACCGTCGGGATTTCCGCGCGCAGGCTGGAGCTTTTGGAGCAGCTGCAAAAGGAGCTGGGCCAAAATGTATACGCCCGCCGGATGGACGTTTCTAACCCTGAGGAAGCCGTCTCAAAGCTTGAGGATCTGATCGGTGCGATGGGCAGCCTCGATCTGCTGGTGATATGCTCCGGCATCGGGCATATCAACCCCGGCCTTGTCTGGGAATACGAACGCGACACTATCTGCGTCAACGTTTCGGGGTTTACGGCGCTCTCGTGTGCCGCGATGAACTTTTTTATAAAGCAAGGTTACGGCCATATCGCCGCGGTCACCTCTATCGCCTCGCTGCGGGGCAGCGCGTCGTGCCCCGCCTACAACGCGAGCAAAGCGTATATGTCCAATTATCTGGAGGGGCTGTGCTGCAAAGCGGCTATCTGCGGCAAGCGCATCGCAGTTACCGATATCGTACCCGGGTTTGTGGATACGGCGATGGCGAAGGGCGAAAAGCTGTTCTGGATGGCGTCTGCGGAGAAGGCCGCAAAGCAGATTCACCGGATTATCGCACGCAGAAAGCTCTTCGGGTACGTGACCAAAAGGTGGGGGCTTATCGCGTTTCTTTTCAAGATCATGCCGCGCCGCCTGTATATTGCGGGCGACGCCAGAAACGAGCGCGGCAGATTATTGAAAGAATAGCGCAGTTGTTCTTTGCATATTCGGGGAGGCGCAAGGTGCACAGAATCGGCGGAAGGGCGCATGTGAACGGTATCACGTTCGAATCGGACTTCGGGCGCGTTTATGCCTCGGACAGCGGGGCCGATACGGTCAAGCTGTTTTCCGCGCGGACGAGAAGTATAAAAGCCGCGCTGAGGAAGGTGCCGCTGCTGCGCGTTTTCGTGTCGTTCGGCAAAGCCGGTACGGTCATCTTCATATTGCTCGTCGCGCTGCTGATCGCCGGAGCGTTTGCACCGGGATTTTTCAGCTTCGGGCTGCTCATACCGGACCACATTTTTTACATCTCTCTCGCTACGGTTGTGATCGTTCTTCTGCTGATTGCGCTGCTGATGCGCGGTTCTGTTAAACGGCTGCTGCAGCACCACGGTGCGGAGCATATGACGATCAATACCTACCGCTCGGGCAAAGCGCTGACTGCGGACAACATTGCCGCGGCGGACAGGGCAACGCCTTCGTGCGGCTCTTTCTTCGTACTCGTGTTCATCATCGTGGGCGTGCCGCTGATGTTCGTACCCAACAGCGACTATTTGCTGCCATTGGGGCTATGCGTCGCGTTCGAGCTTTCCTTGCTCGCGCGAAAAGTAAAGTGGCTGCGCTGGCTGCTGCGCTTTGGTTTGTGGGCACAGCGAAAGTTTTTCACGCGGGAACCGGACGCGGCGCAGATAGAGGCCGCGCGGCGGGGGCTTATGACGCTGATTGCGCTTGCAGACAACGAAAATCCAAAAGAATAAATGGATCACAGCAGTCCCCGTGAACCATCCCGTCCGTACCTTTGCGCACTTTTCTGCGCTGCCGCCCATAATATACAACAGAAAAACGCG
>CAZLRM010000316.1:0-1936 GCA_964561895.1 uncultured Christensenellaceae bacterium
AAACGCGGCTTTCTGCTGCGCGGCGGGGAGATCGATATCGAACGCGGCGCGAAGGTGCTGACGGGCGAGTTTAAAGGAGGCAAGCTTGGCAGGATTACGCTCGAACGCCCCGAAGATGACTGAGGAGGAACGCCAAAGGCTTATCGCCCTGTGCGAATTCGAACGCCCGTACTGGCAGCATGGAAAGCTTGTCGCGGGTATCGACGAAGCGGGGCGCGGGCCGCTCGCCGGGCCGTGCGTTGCCGCGGCGGTTGTTATGCCCCCCGGCGAAATGATCGCGGGCGTCAACGATTCCAAAAAACTCTCCGAAGCGCGGCGCGAGACGCTGTGCGAACTGATCAAGGCAAAGGCCGTTTGCTGGGCGGTGGGCATTGTGGACAGCGGCGTGATCGACGAGATCAATATATTAAACGCCGCGCGGCGCGCTTTTGCCAAAGCCTTTTTCGGGCTGGAGGTGAAGCCCGCCTATGTGTTCTGCGACTGCATCCGCGGGATAGATATTGATACGCCGTATGAGGAACTCATAAAGGGAGACGCGCGCTGCTACAGCGTGGCCGCAGCGTCCATCGTCGCCAAGGTGACGCGGGACAGCCTCATGCGTGAGTACGAGCGGGTATATCCGGGTTACGGATTCGCGCAGCATAAGGGGTACGCGACACAGCTTCACCGGGAGCGGCTGCTTGAGATGGGGCCGTGCGAGATCCACAGGCATTCTTTTCTTTCGGGGATATTGGGATGAATGCGAAGGGAAGGGCGGGCGAGGACATTGCCGCAAAATATGTCGAAGCGCAGAGCGGCAAAATACTGGCGCGCAACTACACCGTGCGCGGCGGCGAAGTCGATATCATATTCGCGGACGGCGATACCACGGTATTCTGCGAAGTCAAGCTCAGGAACTCCGTGCGTTTCGGACTGCCCGCCGAAGCGGTGGATGAGCGCAAGCAGAAGCGTGTTTGTCTTGCCGCGCTGGATTACGCGTATAAAAATAAAAGCATTGATGAAAAATGCAGATTTGATATAATAGCAATATATGACGGAAAAATAAGCCATATTAAGAACGCGTTTGAATTTATCGCGCCATAGCATGGGGAGTACGATGCGCAAGAAGCTTTTTTCAGCCCTGATGATTATATTTGCAGTCTGCCTGCCCGCGGCTACAGCGCTGGCGGACAATTTCAAGCCGTCCACCGCGACGGAATCGCAGACGATGCTGGCTACTGTGCTCGTGTTCATCAGCGGCGTGATATTTCTCATTGTATGCGCGCTGCTTTTTCTGCGCGTTTCGCACGGTACGGCGAGTGAGAACGGCAGCGCATGGCCTGTGCTTTTGCTGGTTATAGCGCTCGCGGTGGTACTGCGCGTGCTTGCCGCTACGGTGTTTACGGGGTACTCCACGGACATCTCATGCTTCAAGGGCTGGGCGGTCGCGGCTTATGAAAAGGGTTTTGCGGATTTCTACACATCCGGCATGTTTTCGGACTATCCCCCGGGCTATATGGTAGTGCTGTGGGTGCTGGGCTGGGTACGCAGCGTATTTCAGATCGACGCGGGCGGCGCACTGTTCACTTTACTCATTAAAATGCCTTCGATACTTGCGGAAGTCGGAACGGCTATTCTCGCATATAAAATCGCGGCGCGTAAAATGGACCGCACCTTTGGTTTATTGTGCGCTTCGTTTTTATTGTTTAACCCTGCGATGTTCTTCAACAGCAGCGTATGGGGGCAGATCGATGCCGTGCTGACGCTGTTTGTTGTGCTTGCGCTTTGGTTTTTAATTAACGAGCGGTATATTCCGGCGGCGGCAATGTTTGCGCTTGCGGTGATATTCAAGCCGCAGGCGATCATGTTCGCACCCGTCGTGGGGCTTGCTTATGGATACGCGCTGTTCAAAAAAGGCGGCTTTGTCAAGGCCGTTATCGGAATAGTCGGCGGTATC
>CAZLRM010000317.1:0-1923 GCA_964561895.1 uncultured Christensenellaceae bacterium
CGGGCAAGGTGTGGCTGCAGACGATGACGCTGCCGAGCTTTGCCAAACAGCTCATACCGTTCCTGCCCAAGTCGAGCTGACCGCCCACAGCTAAGGCTTCCCCTGGGAAGGGAAGCTCAGATAGGATGACTAATGCTCGCTGCAAGAATATCTGCAAAAAACAGTTGTGGATTCCGGAACAGAAACATGCCTTTCGATAGGCCGCCCTGAGAAAGGCAATAGTAAAGACAGGTAATGCACATAAAAACCGCTGGCAAACGAAGTTTGTCAGCGGTCTGTACGCCCCGCCGATTGGCGGGGCGCTTTTATTAATCGCGTTGATTTCGGGTTACTCGGCTTTGGCTTCCTGTGCCTTTTGCTTCTTTTCGCCTATGCTGAGCAGCAGGTTCAGCAAGATACCAGCAATCGCAGCGGCGGCCACACAGGGTATATCAATCCCAAAGAAGGGGATAACGCCGGTATACATCACATAATCACCGATAATCGCGGGGAACGCGTATTCGCCGCCCACGCCGATGATCATGATGGTGGCGATCACCGCGATGTTCTTCGCGCTGAACATGTCCACCTTCTTCTCGATCATGATCGCGATGCCCTGCGCGGCAATCGCTCCGAACAGGAACACCTCAAGGCCGCCGATAACCGCCGCGGGTATGCCGTATATCGCGTTGACGAGCGGCGTAAAGCACGCGATGATCATCGCAACGATAGATGCCACAATGAGCACCGGTATGGAGAACACGCGTGTGATCGCCATCGCGCTGATGTTTTCGCCGTAGTTCGTTCCCGCAGGGCCGCCCACCGCACCCGATACTATATCGCCGATACCGTCGCCGACGAGATTCAGCCACAGCTTGTCCGCGATGTTGTAGCGCTTATCCTTGCCCATCTTCTTGGCGAGGTCGTTGGCATAGATATCAAGCTGATATACATGCGCGGTCGATTCGGGTATTGTCGCAATCGCAATGGGCATGAGCGCCCCAACCGCAGCCCATGACACTTTTGGCAGCGTAAATGTCGGCAGCGCGAATATGCCCGCGCTGGCCGCGTCTGCGGGCAGCGCCTTGAAAAGGCTGACGCCGGTAGATAGTTGGATAATGAGCGCTACCGCGCAGCCGATAATCGGGCCGAGCAGCAGCGGAAGCTGGCCCAAAAAGCCCTTTAGGTATACCGATAGCACGATGGTCGCAACCAGCGTAATGAGCCCGATCGTCCAAGCCATGCTCGCCGCCGAAGCCGCAGCTGTATCCGCTGCCACTACCGCACCGCTTGTATCGAGGTTGACAGAGCATATATCCCTGATTGCCGTACCCGCAAGCGTTAATCCAATGACCATTGCAATGGGGCCGGTAACCGATGCCGGCAGAACTTTGTCGATCACTTTACGGCCAAATATCTTGACAAGGAAGCCTGCCGCAATGGACACAAGGCCCGACATGATGATGCCGAATTGCGCTATTGCAATCCGGTCATTCAGCGCAGTAACGCCCAGCGCCTCCTGCGCAGCCATCAGGCTTCCGATTGCAGCCACATAAGAGAAGCTGGAGCCGTAGTAGAGCGGTATCTTCCTTCCGGTTACGAGTATGAAGCAGATGGTCGCAAGGCCGCTCGCGAAGATGGTGGTAGAGACATGAAATCCGGTAATAAGTGCGACAGCCACCGTAGCGGGAAACATGACGATAACCTGCTGAATCGCGTACAGCAGCAACTTCAAAAACGGGGGCCGCTCGTCTGGCAGATAGCCAATGACGGTTTGGGGCTTTTTCATATATATCCTCCTTGATATTATAATACTGGTTTCATCCGGCATATCAAAAAAGCCTTACCATGCGGCAAGGCTGTGCAAATACACCGAAAACGCCCACCTTGCCGGACTCTCTTGGACCGGATTAAAGGGTTATTTTCCTTATTGAAAATACCATA
>CAZLRM010000318.1:0-1914 GCA_964561895.1 uncultured Christensenellaceae bacterium
AAAGCATCAGCTTCTCATCATCCTTCCAGCCCGTTCGAAGCGAGATTTCGAAGTCAGACAGCCCTGCTGCGTTGTTCATATCCATGTTTCCTACCCCTTCATTGAATTTTGTGTATATTATTCTCTTATACCATGCGGTTTATTCCGTATTTAACCAATTAAAATGAAAAAAGCATACGATGTTTGGTTGCTTTTGTATGCCATGATAAATTCAATCTTTTCCGTATATAGTTATGCGGTTTTTACAGCGGATAGAATTGTGTATCAGCGCGAGTTACGCAGAATATATATAGCACGAGGGAGCGCATATGGAAGAAAATTCGATCAAACTGCTTTATATCAACTCTAAGGTACGCGCGCTGATCAGCATCAACCAGGTACCTGCGGGCGAAACAGGCGCGGGCGCGGTGACGCAGCCCGTCAGCGCAAACGCGTCCTTTTTTCTAAGTATGCTGCCGCTGGAGAGCGAGCCGGGTTTCGTCTATATGCCGTATACGCGCCGCATTAACCTCGCTTCGGGTGGAAGCGTCGCCGAAAACGACGGCCTTGTGAAAGTTTGCTTCTGGCCGGAGAATATCGTAGAGCTTACGCTTTTGCCGCTGTCGGTTTATCGGTATGAAGCGCGCGAGCTGTCGCCTGCGGTGATATGCCCGTACGAATTCTATCTGGGCGTCGATCGGTTCTCCGCGTTTATTTATAATGAAGCGTATTCAAGCTTTGCGGTGGAGCATTCCCCGAGCGGCCGGTTAAAGTTCATATCTCCGCTCCCGTTTACCGTCGCACAGGCACAGATCAATTTTGTCAAGCTGGACGAACATCCGCTGCTGCTCGTATCCGGTAAAACCGCCCTGGGGGAAGCGTTTGTATACGCGGCGGAGCTGCAGAGCGTATTTTGCACAGCGGTATGCGAGGTATGCCTTTCGCACACCGTCGAACGCAGCGCGCTTGTTATCGTCAGGCAGGGCTCTTTTTACGAGGAAAGGCTGCGCTTTGAAAAAAAGGGGGGGCGGCTGGAGTGCACGGGCATAGAGGTAGGCTGGTTTTCCGGCACGGCAAAGGAACCCGGCAGCCCTAAGGAAGCCTGCGATGCGCTAACGCAGGCCATAGCGGCGGGCGCGAGCCAAGCCGCGATGCGCTGCCTCACGCCTTCGCTTGCCGAAGGCCTGAGCTTTGACGATTTAAAGGAGTTCTTCGGCGATTTTAAGCAGACGGCGCAGGCGATCAGCCCCGCTTGCGGAGCGGGCGGCTTTGCGCTGAAGTATGAGGCGGAAAAGCACCGCCATACCGCGCGCGAATTTGCCGTGGAAACGAAGCAGGAAAAAGGCGCGGTGCGCATCGACAACATCCGGGAACCGTAATGCGCGGATTGACACCTGCATGCAGTGTAAAGCGATCTGCGCGGCGGCGCAGAAGGCGTAAGAGCGCAGGCGGCTGCGGATTGCGTAAAAATTGACGAAATTAATGGATTGGTGTAAATTGTATACGATACATTTTGGATTGGGGGTATTCTTATGACCTGTCCAGCATGCGGCCAAGAGAATCAGGGGAACAGCGATTATTGTATTTACTGCGGCAGCGCAATTAACCAGAACCGCGCGCAAAACCCGAACACGCCGCTGTCGAATCAGTATGCTTCTCCCCAGCCCGTCTCCGCGCCGTACGTTCAGAACAACTATACCATGTACAAGCCCGACGAAACGGTGACGATGGGAGAATGGTTCGTGTTCTTCCTGATTATGTGTATTCCTATCGTCAATATCGTTATGCTGTTTGTATGGGCTTTCGGCTCGGGTACGAAACCCAGCAAGGCAAACCTGTGCAAGCTTCAGCTGCTGCTCATGTTGATTGCCGTGGGTATCGGCATTATCGTAATGATCATCGTCGCCTCGCTCGGCATCAGCTTATTTTCAAACA
>CAZLRM010000319.1:0-1897 GCA_964561895.1 uncultured Christensenellaceae bacterium
CGGTCGATATAGTCGGTGACGAGGTTGATGCGGCGGATGTATTCCCCTGTCTGACCCGGGTTCATATGATCCTCCCGTTTTTCTTCAATATACCATATTACAACCCTTTAATACAAATATATGTATAAAAACGAGCCCATCCAGGAACAATCATGGTAATAAATTGCGGAGGTTAACCATGTTTTCGTTTTCGTATCTGTTGCCCGGCCTGGGGATTGACCTTGGGACGGCAAACACGCTGGTATACATGAAGGGAAAAGGCGTTATTCTGAATGAGCCCACGGTCGTTGCGATGAAAAGCAACAGAAAGGACATTCTGGCTGTGGGCGAAGAGGCCAAAAAAATGATCGGCCGTACGCCGGGCAGCATCGTCGCCGTGCATCCGATGAAGGACGGCGTTATCGCGGACTACAGCATCACCGAGATGCTGTTAAAATATTTTATCCGCAAAGCGGTGCCGCAAGGCTTCGTTTTTACGCGAAACCCGAGAGTTATTATCTGCGTACCTTCCGGTATCACCGAGGTGGAACGCCACGCGGTGGAGGACGCGGCGAGGGTTGCGGGCGCACGGGAAGTTATGCTGATCGAGGAACCCATGGCTGCGGCGATGGGCGCCGGGCTTGATGTGCATCAGGCGAAAGGCTGCATGATCGTCGATATCGGCGGCGGAACGACCGAAATCGCGGTGATATCATTGGGCGGCATCGTGGTATCGCACAGCCTGCGTGTGGGCGGTAACCATATGGACGAAGCGATCATGAAATATGTCAAGGCGCATTTTTGTTTGATCATCGGTGAAAGTACGGCGGAACAGCTTAAGATTTCTCTGGGCAGCGCGGCAGATACGGGGCAAAACGCCTCTATGGAGGTGCGCGGGCGCGACGCCGAATCCGGCCTGCCCAAATCGATCCGCATCGACGCTTCCAGTATACGCGAAGCGCTCGATATACCGGTATCAAGCATCGTCGATACGGTGAAAGAGGTGCTGGAAAAAACGCCGCCCGAACTCGCGGGCGATATCATAGGCGAGGGCATCGTACTCTCGGGCGGAGGCTCGCTGCTGCCTGGCCTCAACCGGCTCATCGCGCGTGTGACAGGCATGCCCGTGCGCCGCGCGGATAACCCGCTTGAAACCGTTGCGCTGGGCGCGGGTGTCATGATGGACGAGATTAATCCGGGTGATCGCGAGATGCGCGAACAGGTGAATATTTAAGACACAAACAACGCTCCGGTGATGAAACAAGCCCGGAGCTTTATTTTTATTCGTCAAAATGGCCGTTACGGCTTAAAAAATCAGGTGCTGCCGATAAAAAACCTTGACATGCAAGGCTCAAATCGGTAAAATATAGCCTGCACGTTTGTCGTTCACTAGCCCCGTTCGGCAAAATTGCGCATTATGAATAAAGCGTAAAACCTAGGAGGAAGGCCTGATGAAATCATATATGGCAAAGCCCGGCTCCTTTGAACGCAAGTGGTACCTCGTTGATGCCGAAGGTTTGGTTTTTGGTCGCGTCGCGAGTCAGGTTGCGTCCATACTCAGAGGAAAGAATAAGCCGGAGTTTACGCCGAACGTGGATACGGGCGACTATGTCATCATTATCAATGCGGACAAAGTCGTATTTACCGGCAACAAGCTGCAGCAGAAATTTTTTCATAAGCACTCGGGTTATACCGGCCACCTGAAGGAGATCAAGTATGAGCACCTCATGGAGACCAAACCGGAGTTTGCAATGACGGAAGCGATTCGCCGCATGCTGCCCAAAAGCAAGTTGGGCAAGCAGATGCTCACGAAGCTGCGCGTCTACAAGGGCACGGAGCACGGCCACGAGGCCCAAAAGCCCGAGCCGCTCAAGCTGGAAGGCTAAGGAGGAACTATGGCAAAGGTACAGTATTTAGG
>CAZLRM010000320.1:0-1891 GCA_964561895.1 uncultured Christensenellaceae bacterium
CCAAGCTTGCCCGTCAGCACGAGTTCGCCCTTGCCATGCATCTTGATAGCTTCCACAACGAGAGTCTGGCCGCCTGCGGCCGTCCACGCAAGCCCCATCACGACGCCTATGCGGTCCTGCTTTTCCGCTTCTGTTTGAGAAAATACAGGCGCGCCGAGATAACGGTGCACCGTACCGGTTGTAACCGTAAGGCTTTTCTTTTTACCCTCCGAGAGATCCACCACGCACTTGCGAAACACCGTTGCGATTTTACGCTCCAGTTCGCGTACGCCTGCCTCACGCGTATAGCGCCGGATGATTTCCAGCAGTGCGCTGTCGCGTATCACCGCCTCGCTTCTTTCCAACCCATGCTGCTCCATTTGCTTGGGAATCAGGTGGTTTTTCGCGATGCCCGTTTTTTCGGCCTCAGTATAGCTCGAAAGCTCGATGGTTTCCATTCTGTCACGCAGCGGCGCGGGTATCGCGTCAAAATTGTTGGCCGTCGTGATAAACATCACATGCTCCAGATTAAACGGCAGGTCGAGATAATGGTCGCGGAAAGTATTGTTGATCTCAGGATCCAAAACTTCAAGCATCGCCGAAGCGGGGTCGCCTCTGAAATCGCCCGTCATCTTATCGATCTCGTCAAACAAAAATACCGGGTTGACGCTGCCTGCTTGCTTAATGGACGATATGATTCGGCCGGGTATCGCGCCGATATATGTTCTCCTGTGGCCGCGAATTTCCGCCTCGTCGCGCACGCCGCCAAGAGAAGTACGCACGAATTTACGGCACAGCGCGCGTGCGATAGAACGCGCGACAGAGGTCTTGCCAGTGCCCGGAGGCCCGACAAAACAAAGCACAGGCCCGCGCAAATCTTTCTTTCGCTGCAACACAGCGAGGTATTCGATCACGCGTTCCTTGACTTTTTCGAGGCCGTAGTGATCTTCATCCAGTACTTCGCGCGCGTGCGCAAGGTCCAGGTTATCCTCAGTGATTACACCCCACGGCAAATCGAGAATCCATTCCACATAAGTACGGATTACGCTGAGCTCGGGCGAACCGATGGAAAGCCGCTCCATGCGGGCAAGTTCCTTCTCGGCTTTTTCGCGAATCTCATCGCTGATATTGAGCTTGCTCAGCCGCTCGCGCAGTTCGTCCGCATCAGACTGCACGCTGCCCGCTTCTCCTAGTTCCTTCTGTATCGCGCGCATCTGTTCGCGCAGCACGTACTCCTTCTGGGATTGATCGATCTGTTTCCTGACCTTGCTCCTGATATCGCTTTCTATTGAGGCAATCTCAAGCTCGCCCGTCAAAATGCTGACAAGCAGCTCAAGCCTTGCGAGCGGATCGATGCTTTCGAGAATCTTTTGTTTGTCATCGAGACGGAAAAGCACGCTTGAAGCGATGATATCAGCCATCTGGCCCGCATCGTCCACGCTGTTTACAGAGGATAGCGTTTCGGACGAAACCTTGCTGCTCAGGCTGATCAGCTGTTCAAAAAGATTCATCACGATGCGCTTGAGCGCTTGTTCTCTTGCGGTATCATCGGATACCCGTTCGAATACCATTTGCTCAACGTCTACTTCAAGGTATGGTTCGGTCCGGGAGTATTGCACAATCTTCGCGCGGTATATGCCCTTGACGAGAACGCGAATAACATCTCCGGGCAGTTTTAAGATCTGTTTGATTTTTGTAACCGTACCGACATCATATATGTCTTCCGGCGACGGGTCGGCGATTTCCTTGTCCTTCTGAGCGGAAAGAAATATGATCTGATCGTCCGCCATGGCCGCTTCCAGCGCCGCTACAGATTTATCGCGTCCCACCTCAAAATGCAGCGCCATGTACGGAAAAACGATGACATCCCGAAGCGCGACCATCGGCATTTTGTTGCTCATGACAGCCTCCC
>CAZLRM010000321.1:0-1879 GCA_964561895.1 uncultured Christensenellaceae bacterium
GAACCGACCTTGTGATCTGCGATACGGCGGGGCGGCTGCACAACAAGAAGAACCTCATGGTAGAGCTCGAAAAGATCAGCCGCGTGATCAGCAAGCGTTACGACGCGCAGCACCGGCGAACCTACCTCGTGCTGGACGCGACGACGGGGCAGAACGCGATATCGCAGGCGAAGGAGTTTTCTCAGGTGACGGAGCTTTCCGGCCTGATACTGACCAAGATTGACGGCACCGCCAAAGGCGGCATCGTGCTTGCGATCAAGCACGAGCTTGGGTTGCCCGTGGTATACCTCGGCGTGGGCGAGGGTATGGAAGATTTGCAGCCTTTCGACGCGGAGGCGTTTGCGAAGAGTTTGATCGGATAATAGTAAGAGTAAAAGGGATACACATTTTATAAATGGCAACACAGGTTATTTTGTGTTGCTTTTTTCAAAGAGGTTGATATGGAGTTCATACACAAATTTTCAAGAGCATATGGGATAAAAAAATCACCGCATAGTGATTATATTGTAACCCTTTCAGAGTCTATGGCATCAATCTGGGACTCAAAAACATGGGAAAAAGTAGCGGTGTTTAAAGAGATTAATCATCCGTCGGAGATATGTTTTGCAAACAACAGCGATTTGCTTGCAATAAAAAGTACTAGCGGAAGGATCGGCGTATTCAATTTATCTACAATGCAACATATTGTATCCCATACTCCAACAAAGAGAGAAGGAGTCAATATGTTCTTTTCACCAGATGACCAATATATAATTAGCGGTGATTGGGATGGAAATGTATATCTGTTCGATTGGAAGAACAATAAAAGTGAGATTTTACTGCAATTAAAAGATGAGGGATGTGAACTCATTATTTTCAGGAATATCGATCGTATCAATAATAATAAATTTGTATTTTCCTTTTGGATCATTCATGGGCGAGATGATTTCTATCACCGGATCATTTGGGAGTACCCATTTCATGACAATCAATATCTAGAAAAGAAGTACAAAAGAAGGTATGAGTATGATAAGTTTAACGTAAATAAAATCATATATGCTGTTAAGCATGATAACGTAAAAAAAATAATAATTTGCGATTCAGATTTTAATGCAATGAGCGAAATTATCATCAATGGAAGTTTTGGAAATGAGGATATTATAGATTTTAATTGGGCACCTGATGGTGAACATATTATTGTAGTCAGCAGCCCAAGAGTAATGGATACATATAGCGAAGAGTTTGGATTTGGCTATATTAGAGTTATACGGATTGATGATAAAATGATCATTAAAGAATATAAGCTAAAATATGTAGGGACGGCTGAAATAACAAAAGACAATAAATATCTGCTGATTGCCACAGGAGAAAGTGGTTATTATATAAATGCAGAAGAAATTTTTAATTAGTATGTATAGTACCTTACATAAAATATCCTTATGTTGAAAAAGACTTGACAAACATGCACTTATCGTTATAATTTAGCTGTAAAGCTTTTTTACTTTACAGCATATTTAAAAGTGATTTGGCGGCGGTTGTGGAAAAGGATTTTGAGACGGTATTGCTGCTCGACATGTACGCCGGGCTGCTCACCGAAAAACAGCGCGCGCTGTGCGATATGTACTACAATCAGGATTACTCGCTCGCCGAGATCGCGGAGATCGAAAAGACGACGCGGCAGGCGGTGCGCGACGGCATCGAAAAGGCGCGCGAGAAGCTTCATGATACCGAGCGTAAGCTCGGGCTTTATGGCAAACGCGCGTTAACGCTGGCGGCGCTGAACCGCTTGAGAGAAACGGCGAACGATGACGCGGCGCTGAAGGAAGCGCTCGAAGAGATATCGGACATATGGGAGAGCGATAATGGCGTTTGAAGGCCTTGCCGAAAAACTGAATCATAT
>CAZLRM010000322.1:0-1873 GCA_964561895.1 uncultured Christensenellaceae bacterium
ATACCGATGCGCTCGACGATACCTTTTGCAAGCGTTTCCGTTGTGTTGATATCGATCAGCTGATATTTCAGCGACGAGCTTCCTGCGTTAACTACTAGAATATAATACATGTTTTCCTCCTAACCCTGTGCCTGCACGGCTGTAATCGCGACTACCGATACGATGTCTTCTACGCTGCACCCGCGCGAAAGGTCATTAACCGGCGCTGCCAACCCCTGGCAGATGGGGCCGAGGGCTTCCGCACCCGCGAGGCGCTGCACCAGCTTGTAACTTATGTTTCCCGCTTGAAGGTCGGGGAATATCAGCACATTCGCTTTACCCGCTACCTGGCTTCCAGGCGACTTAAGCTGGCCTACCTTCTCCACGAGCGCTGCGTCGGCCTGCAATTCGCCGTCCACCATGAGATCCGGCGCGAGCTTTTTGACAAGTGCGGTTGCCTGCACTACCTTGTCCACGAGTTCGTGCTTCGCGCTGCCCTTCGTGGAGAACGACAGCATCGCGACCTTGGGCTCCATACCCACAAGCTGCTTACCTGATTTTGCCGTGGATATCGCGATTGCGGCCAGTTCTTCTGCGGTCGGGTTCGGGTTCACCGCGCAGTCGCCGAACAGCATTACGCCGTTGTACCCGTAATCCGGCTTCGCCAATTCCATGATGAAACAGCTTGAAACCACCGATATGCCGGGTGCGGTTTTGATAATCTGCAGCGCGGGGCGCAGCGTGTTGCCTGTCGTGTTGATGGCGCCTGCCACCATGCCGTCCGCATCGCCCATCTTGATCATCATGCAGGCATAAAAAAGCGGATCCATTACTTGCACTTTGGCGGCTTCGGGGGTCACACCCTTGTGCTTCCTCAGCTCGTAGAACTTCTCCGCGTATGTTTCCAGTTTATCCGATTTTACTGGGTCTATGATGCCAACGCCCGTATAGTTAAGCCCTTTAGCCAGTTCACTGATCTTGTCCGCATCTCCGATCAGCGTAACGTCGGCAATACCTTCCTTTGCGATAACCTCCGCCGCTTTCAGCGTCCTTTCCTCCGTACCTTCGGGAAGCACGATTCTTTTCCTCGAAGCACGCGCTTTTTGTTTGATTCCTTCCATTAAACCCATATCTTTGTCCGATCTCCCTTCAAATATATGCAAATGTTTCATTATTAAATTTTACTATGGTATAATAACAATACCACCGCAACATTATATATAACTTTTGTATCTTTGAAAAGGAGAAATTGATGCAAATTTGCGGAATCGTGTCGGAATATAACCCTTTTCATTCGGGACATGAACGACATATTGCACTGACGCGTAAAATTTCGGGCGCGGATATCATTGTCTGCGCGATGAGCGGCAGCTTCGTTCAGCGCGGCGAGCCCGCAATTTTTGACAAGTGGACGCGTGCCACGTGTGCGCTTCAATGTGGCGCGGACGCCGTAATCGAGCTGCCGCTGCTCTCCGCGATACAGAGCGCCGAGGGATTCGCATCGGGCGGCGTGCGCGTTTTGTCTGCCGCAGGCGCCGGCAGCATTTGCTTCGGCTGCGAAACGGACGACATCGCGCTGTTGCAAAGCCTTGCTCTGGCATTGGGCAGCGAGGATGCTGCTTATAAGGAAGCGCTTCATTCGGGCCTTCGCGAGGGCAAGAGCTTCCCAAAAGCACGCATGGAAGCTGCATTCTCGAGGCCCTCGAAAAGCAATGCTTTTTGGGGTGAGGGCGCGCCCGATATCGCGTCGATGCCCGGCGCGCTGCTTGGTATCGAATATATCAAAGCGATTCAAAAGTACTGCCCGCACATCAAACCTTACGCCGTGCTGCGCGAAGGCGCGGGCTATCATTCTTCCGATATTGAAGCGTACCTGCCCAGCGCGACGGCAATA
>CAZLRM010000323.1:0-1858 GCA_964561895.1 uncultured Christensenellaceae bacterium
CGCGGGCTATCATTCTTCCGATATTGAAGCGTACCTGCCCAGCGCGACGGCAATAAGAGCCTCGCTTGGTTCCGGCGACACTGAACACGCGCTCGCCGCGATGCCGGACCCTTGCCGAAGTTATATCCGCTCTCAGCTGGATGCGGGGCTCATTCCCGCAATCGCCGGGAGATTCGACACCGCGCTTATAACCACGTTACGGCTCAAAGGCCCCGCGTATATCGCGCAGCTCCCCGACGTATCCGAAGGCCTTGAAAACCGCATCTATGCCGCGGCGCTGCAGTGCGCAACACGCGCCGATCTTATCTCTCAGATCAAGACCAAGCGTTATACCTATGCGCGCATATCGCGCATACTGCTCTGCGCGCTGCTCGGCATCACACGCGAGGCGGTGCAGCAACGCAACGCCGCTCCCATCGACCACATCCGTGTGCTTGGCGTTAAAGGCGCCGATATATTATCCGCGCTTTCCAAGGCAGCCTCTGTCCCGCTCATCACGACCGCCGCGTCGCCTTACCGCGGCATTGATATCGCCGCTTCCAACGTATGGGCACTCACGCAGTTGGCGCCGCCCTTTTGCAGCACGGACAGGGATTATACGCAAAAGCTGATCATCAGTTCACAATCCTGATCTCTCATACATCCACTATTCACCTCATAATCATAGTTGAGGCTGTGAAGAGATGAAAAAGTATCTGCTAATAATCGGTATCTTCATTTTGGTCATATCGTTTTTGATCTATCCTGAAAGCTGCCTTAAAGCCGCACGCTACGGGCTGGAGCTTTGGTTCAATACGGTGCTGCCATCACTGTTTCCTTTTGTACTCGTCTCGTTCATGCTGCTCGAAACGGGTGTGATCCGGCTGATCGCTCACTTCTTTTCGCCCGTCACACAATTTCTTTTTGGCGCGCCCGGCGAAAGCGCGTTTATTTTTTTAGCCTCCGCGCTTTCCGGCTATCCCGTAGGTGCGCGGCTCGCGGCCGAGCTGTACCAATCCGGCCGTATGTCCGAGGCCGACGCGCAGGCCGTTGTACGCTTCACGAGCGTTTCAGGGCCGATATTCATCACAGGCGCAGTTGCTTCGGGTATGCTGAGGCTGCCCGAAGCGGGTATATACCTCACCGTCACGCACTACCTTTCGGCCATTCTTACAGGTGTAATATTCGGCCTTTTCAGGCATAGATATGCTGGGAAAGCCTTACGTCCAAAGGAGAACTTTCACGATGCTTTAACGCGTTTTCGCACAGACGCAGCGCAATGCCCGCCTTTGGGCGTGCTGATGGCAGACGGCGTGGAAAAAGCAATGGCTTTGATACTGCGCATCGGCGGGTATATCATGCTTTTTGCGGTAATCATGGAGCTGCTGTCCGTGAGCAGAATACTCGGTTTGATTACGAATGTCTATTCCCCGCTTGCGCAGCTTATGGGCATCAGCGATCAGGGCGTATCCGCGATAGTACTCGGCAGTTTGGAGGCCTCCACCGGCTGCGCGAACGCGGCTGCCGCCGGTATGCCGCTTGATCTTAAGCTGCCTATGATTGCTTCAGTCATCGCTTTCGGCGGAATCTGCGTGCATATGCAGACGCGCGCGGTCTGCGCCGTTGTAAAGCTCAAGCCCAAAGGCTTCAGCCTTGCGAAAATGCTGCAGGGCACGTTATCCTGCCTGCTCTGCGCGCTTGCTTTAAAGCTTTTCCCGCTCGCCGCCGCAGCTTCGTCTGTACCGTCGGAATCAAAAAACGCCGCTTTCGGCGGCGCCATATTTGCGGCGGTGTCGTTGCTGATTGTATTCGCAATCGATATTCATAAGCGCAGAAAAAAATCATTCTTTCCGCTTGTTTGAAAGCTCCATGCGGTTCT
>CAZLRM010000324.1:0-1843 GCA_964561895.1 uncultured Christensenellaceae bacterium
CAAGTGCGCATTTAATGAGCTAATCCAGCGCATTCTCTTCGTGCGCCGCATCTTTCTAAATTTCCAAGGTTGCATTAGCGACTCCTCCCCTTGTTTGGTCAAATATAACTTCACTCAAATTCGATCGTTTCCTCCACCATTACATCGCAGCTTTTTGATGCACAGGAAGAATGATAATCATGATGCAGGGAAACATTTCTGCCGCCAATTTTCTCGAGCTTCTCCCGATAATAATCCGACCTTCCATATGCATAGCGCAGAAAGGCAAAAGTTTCTTCAAACTTTTCCAACTCTGTTCTGTGCAAAAGGTTATCAATTTGCATCTGCATGAACTCTATACCACCATACCGGATACACACGTCTTTCGCGTCTTCACCTGTAATCCCCGCAATAATTTCCGCAAAGCGCAGCGCTGCCTCCTCATCACCCTGCCGCAGATTAAGCGCTGCAGCCGCCACGATCTCATCCCGTTCACCGGCAAAAGCATCGCTGCCCAACAACTTACTCGCAAGCATGATGCTTACGCTGTTGCGGCTGACCATGTCAATCAATACTTCCCACCTTTTAAGTAGCCTCGCGGCCGTGGCGTGCAAAATTAATTTCTTATCATCAAGCGCAATTCTTTCAATGAAATCCTGATCCTCAATACGTTCGAGCGCAGCAGCACTCACAAGAAATAACTCGTCATCTTCGTCGGCGAGTACATACGTTTTTAAAAAGTCCTGGTCTGTAATGCGTTCAACCGCCGCGATTCGCACTTTCATCGATTCGTCATGAAGTGCGGCTTCCTTAAGAGCGTCCCCGTCTGCCTGCTCTAATGCCGCGATACGCATAGCCTCCAGCTTTTTATATGCCACGTAATACACATCGCCTGTAGGCTTGGCCTCTCGAATAATCTCCTTAAGCGCTGATACTTCTTTAATCCTCTCCGCAGCTTGCGTGGAAAATCGATTGCGGCCCAGCGCAATTTTAAGCAAAATTCTTACGTCAGATATGTAGTTCAATGCTTCGAAGCCAATATATGTATCCAGTCCATCCGCAAGGCCCATGGCCTGATAAATAATGTCCTGATTTTGTATTCTGCTGAGCGCTGCTTCTACAAGCTGCCTATCATCTTCCGACTGCGTGTTCTGCGTATACTCCCATACCACCTGCCCCAGCCGATCATCAACCGTTAATCGGCTGACCGCAGCCAGTCGTATCGGCAGTTGGTAACGGTATCTGTCACATGCCAACTCCGCAAGCAGCGGCTGGCTGGTCAGCCGCAGTACCGTTTTTTCGTCCAACTCCCTCATATGGCGCCGCGCGTACAGGTTTAAGTCGGACGGATCTGTAATCAGCGATACCGCTTTTTTGCGTGCCTTATGATCCCAGGATTTTATTGCCACGTCCAGCAGCTGTTCCTGCGAAAGCGAGACCACAGCTGTGCTTGCCGGTTTTGACTTTTTGCCAACGCCTTTTTTCTCAATCGGCACAGGCCGAAGCGCTTTTCTCAAAAGATCCTCCGAAACATCGTCGGGATTCATGGTAATAAACTGAATGATGTCGGTCTGTGCTGTTAGCCTGTCCGCCGCTTCCTTTCGGATGACGGATGAGCCGTTATGCAGTGCTATTTCAAGCAGCGTTGGCTGATCGGTGATGCGTTCGAGCGCCATCTGTCTCGCTTGGATAGCTTTTGCAGTGCGGACCGCTTCGAGCACAGACTCTTGTGCTTTAAGCCGCCGCACCGGCACTGCCGCTGCTTCGCTCAGAGTAATGCCTATATCGTCAATGGTTTCCAGTGTCTTTAATATCGTTGTATCCGAAAACCGCCATATAAGCGCGTCCATCTCCTGCGCGGCGC
>CAZLRM010000325.1:0-1842 GCA_964561895.1 uncultured Christensenellaceae bacterium
ACGCAAACGGCTGCACGCATACGATGCCATCCGCGCCTTCTTCTAAAAGTTCCGCCATTTCGCCGGTCAGGAACCAGCCTTCGCCCGTCTGGTTGCCGATGGATAGAAATTCGGACGCGGCCTTGGCCTTCTCGCCGATAAACGATGGGGCAGAGAAGCGTTTGCTGCGGCCCAGCACGCGGCGCATAAGTCGGCGGTATTGCTCAATAATGCCGATTGTGGCGTTGCCGAAAAACGCGAACAGCTTCGGGCGGCCGAGCTTTTCGGCCTTGAAGTTCATGTTGTAAGCGCAGTAGAGCAGAAAGTCGATGAGGTCGGGCACCTTGACTTCAGCGCCCTCGCTTTCGAGTACGCGCACGATCTCGTTGTTCGCGGTGGGGTGGTACTTTACGAGTATCTCGCCCACCACGCCGATGACCGGCTTGCGTTCATTGGTTAATGGCAGCATGTCGAAAGCGGCCACCATATCCTCGATGATGCGGCACGTGCGGATGCCCGTGAGCCTGCTTGTATCTTCGAGCGCGATATCACGCCACTTCTCGTACAACCGCGAGGCGCTTCCCGGTTCTGCTTCGTATGGCCTTGTGGCGAGCGTGAGGCGGTTTAGCAGGTCGCCGTAGACCATTGCGCGCATGGCGCGGCGCAGCATGGGCAGCGTGATCTTGAACCCCGGATGCTTCTCCAGCCCTGCCGCATTCAATGATATCACGGGGATATGGCCGTAGCCCGCGTCGGATAGCGCTTTGCGTATAAAGCCGATGTAGTTGGATGCGCGGCAGCCGCCGCCCGTCTGCGATATGATGCACGCAAGCTTATTCGTATCGTATCTTCCAGATTTGACTGCTTCCAAAAGCTGCCCCGTCACGAGTATGGAGGGGTAGCACGCATCGTTGTTGACGTACTTCAATCCCTCGTCCACGGCGGATTTATCCACCGAAGGCAGCAGCTCGAATTTAAAGCCGGAGGCCAAAAACGCAGCGCGCAGAAAGTCGAAATGGATGGGCGACATCTGCGGTGAGAGTATGGTGTAGTCCTTCTTCATAAACTTCTCGAACATTACCTTTTTATATGCCGATGCTTTGATAAGCGCTTTATCCTTTACCGCCGAAGCTTTATCGCGCATTACCCGCGCCAGCTGGCGCAGCGTACGCTTCTTCTCGCGCTCCCGCACCGCCGCCGCGAGTGATCTTAAGCGTATGCGCAGCGCGCCCGTGTTGCTGATTTCATCGATCTTTAAAAGCGTGTGTATTTTACCGTATTCGGTCAGTATCTCGTGTACCTGATCGGTGACCACCGCGTCGAGCCCGCAGCCGAAAGAGTTGAGCTCCACAAGCTCGAGCCCATCGGTGCGCCCCGCAAGCTGTGCCGCCGAATAGATGCGCGTGTGGTACATCCACTGGTCGAGCACGCGCAGCGGCAGATATTCGCCGAGGTGCGCGATGCTCTGCTCGGTTAAGACCGCAAAGCCCAGTGATGTAACGATGGAGGGGATGCCGTGGTGGATCTCCGGGTCGAGGTGATACGGCCTGCCCGCAAGCACCACGGCGGGAAACTCGCCTTTGCGTACGCGCGCGAGCAATTTTTCACCCTGCCGGCGGATATCCGCCTGAAACAGTAGTTTCTCGCGCCACGCGAGCGCTGCGGCGCGGCGCACTTCGCCAGCGGGGATACCGGGGAATTCTGTTATAAGCCGCTTGGTCAGGCGGCCGATATGATCCATAGGCAGAAACGGCATGATGAGATTCACGCCGTTCTCTTTGATTTCGGGCATGTTGTTCTTGATGTTTTCGGCGTAGGATGTGACGATGGGGCAGTTGAAATGGTTTTTCGCCTGCTTTTGCT
>CAZLRM010000326.1:0-1806 GCA_964561895.1 uncultured Christensenellaceae bacterium
AAACGGCAAAGCCGGAGGAGGAACCGGCTTTGTCTTTGATCATATATATAAGGACATTTACGGGCAGACCCTGCATGCCCGTAAGTTCTTTTTTCTTATGCCTGAATGATATTCGGTTGGGAGCCAAGGTATTCGCTTTTCCGCAATATGGAATCAACGTCTATTACATCCTCCATATAGTGCCAGCCTTTTCGGTTTATAATATATTCCGCCGCCATCAGTGCGCCCTGCGCGAAAGCCCTGCGCGAGAACGATTCGTGGGATATCGATATCTTTTCGAATTCGCCTACGGCTAATACCTCGTGTACGCCGATATAACCGCCCGCACGCACCGAATTGATCGGTATGGTATGGACTGGGATGTCGGGCAGCTCGCTTTCAAGCGTTTCCGCAATGCGCTTCGCGGTACCCGAGGGGCGGTCCAGCTTGCGGCTGTGGTGCATCTCGGTGATCTGGTAGTCGAAGAAGGGCAGCGCGCGCGCTACCGTTTTGAGCACTGACATTAAAACGTTGATACCAAGCGTGACATTGGGCGCATAAACGGCGCCTATATGAGCGCTGCGTACCATTTTTTGCATGCTGGCAAGTTCCTCTTCTGTAAAGCCTGTGGTGCAGATTACGCATGGAACACCGCAGACTCTGCAAGCGTTCAGCAGAGCCCGGCTCGCGTCAGGGTTCGAGAAATCCACTGCGACATCCACGCGCGTGCCTAAGAAGACCTCTTGGGCACAGGATATGGGCGTTGCCGTAATTCCCATCTTCCCGGTTTGCGAAAGTTCTCCGATATCCTGCCCCGCTTTTTCGCTTCTGTCCCGGCAAAACGCCGCAACAATTTTAAACTTACGGCTGTCGCGCAAAGCCCGTATCACTTCCAGACCGGCTCTGCCAACTCCGCATATCGCGATGTTGTACATGTTCCCGCTCCTTTCCTGGCGTCGCCGCCATAGTCCAATTAACTTCACACACAACGACTTATGTAAATAAAAATACGCCTGCAATACAGCAAGCGCAGAAAATTTTTAGATAATAAAAAATTTCCCCTTCATGCGCTTGCGAGATTAGCTGACGGGTTCGGGCTGAAAGGTGCCCTACCGGTTTCCCGGATTCACCCCAAAAGTTGGTTCTCCCGCTCTCCGCTACCCGGAGATTCAGCAATTGGTTATATTCATTATAGTATCTGATAGATAATATGTCAACGATATTGTGAATATGCGTGCAAATGCGTCCCAATCCGCAAATAATGCGTGTATAGCATTTGTAAACAACGAAAACGAATAGATGAGTCCGCCATGAAAAAAGTTGCGGAGGGAGAAGAATATGCGGTATGATACATATTAAATGAAACAGGCGGCAAACGGAGGTTACAGTGGCATTAAAGGAAATACGTACGGAAGGCGACGAGGCTTTGCGCAGCAGGTGCAAGCCGGTTATTGAGATTACGCAGCGCATCAGGCAGCATTTGAGCGATCTTGAAGATACGCTGAAAAGCACCGGAAACGGCGCGGGGCTGGCTGCGCCGCAGATCGGTATACTGCGAAGGCTGATTGTGGTGGATACGCCGGAAGGGCTGCTTAGGTTAATCAACCCCGAGATCGCCGAAGCCGAAGGAGAGCAGGAGGTGGAGGAGGGATGTCTGAGCGTGCCGGGCGTGTGGGGACGGCTAACGCGGCCTGCGCATGTGAAGGTGCGCGCATTAAACGAAGAGGGCACGGAGGTGCTGGTAGAGGCGGAAGGCGACCTTGCCAAGTGCTTCTGCCATGAGATTGACCATTTGGACGGCATATTGTTTACCGACAAGGTGACGGA
>CAZLRM010000327.1:0-1779 GCA_964561895.1 uncultured Christensenellaceae bacterium
GGAACTCAGACGGCGCGCGAAGGGCGCACACAGCGCGCAAGGGCGAATCACCGAAATACTGGGCGCGGCGGGCGCTTCGCCCGTCGAGATGAAAAGCATCATCCGGCGGCTTGAGCTTCCCGAAGCGTTTCCGCCCGAGGTGGAGCAGGAAGCGAAAGCGGTGGCTGAGCGCAGGCTGGAGCTGAAAAAGCGTGAAGATTACCGGGACCGGACGGTCATCACCATCGACGGCGCGGACGCTAAAGACTTAGACGACGCCGTTTCGGTGAGAAGGCTGGAAAACGGATATGAACTGGGCGTACATATCGCCGATGTGGCGGATTACGTGAAGGCGGGCAGCAAGCTGGATAAGGAAGCGCTGCATCGCGGCACGAGCGTTTACCTTGCCGATATGGTGATACCGATGCTGCCCAAAGCGCTCTCAAACGGCGCGTGCTCTTTAAACGAAGGGCAGGATAAGCTCACACTGTCGTGCATAATGAAAATCGATGCGCATGGGCGTGTGACGGATTCGCATATCGCGCAGAGCGTAATCTGCTCAAAACGCCGCATGACGTACAGCGACGTCAACGCGATATTTTCAGGCGACACCACTCTCGGTAAAAAATACGCGGATATTCATGACGACTTGATGCTGATGAGGGAGCTTGCGGAGGCGCTGCGCGCGCGCCGTGAGGAGAAAGGCAGCATAGACTTTGAACTTGAGGAAGCGGCGTTTACCTACGGCGCAGACGGGCGCGTAACCGGGATCAAGCCGCGTGAACGCGGCTACGCCGAGCGGCTGATTGAGGAGTTCATGCTGGCCGCGAACAAGACGGTGGCTGAAACGTACTTTATGCGCGAACTGCCGTTTGTCTACCGCGTACACGAACAGCCCGACAACGAGAAGATGAACGCTTTTGCGGCGTTCTACACCAACTTCGGGCGCATCCGCGGCAGCTTAGAGGATGTCCACCCCAAAAAGCTGCAAACGATTTTAAGCGATATCAAGGGCACGCCGCATGAGAACATCGTGAGCGAAGTGCTGCTGCGCTCTATGAAGAAAGCCGAGTACAGCCCGGAATGCAAGGGTCACTTTGGCTTAAGCTTCAAATACTACTGCCACTTCACGTCTCCGATCCGCCGATATCCCGACCTGATGGTGCACCGCATCATCAAGGATGATCTTGCGGGCAAAATGTCGCCGAAGCATATTGCGGTACTGGAGGCAGTTGTGGAGCAAGCCTCAAGGCAGTCGAGCACGCGCGAGCGCGCGGCGATGGAAGCGGAGCGCATGGTGGACGACGTTAAAAAGGCAGAATACATGCAGGGGCGCGAAGGCGAAGTTTATGACGGACTGGTCAGCGGCGTTTCAAGAAATGTCATATTTGTGCAGCTTGACAATACCGTGGAGGGTGTGATACCATTATCATCCCTGCAGGACGACTACTATGTATGGATGGAAAAACAGTACTGCGTGATCGGCGAACGCACGCGCAAAAAAATCAGTCTTGGCGATGAGATGCGCATCCGCGTGGAAAGCGTTGTGGTGTATCCGCCGAGGATTGAGTTTGCTCCGGTGAGGTGAATAAAAGTTGGGCGAAGGAATCAAGGTGCTGATTAAAAACAAAAAAGCATACCACGATTACTTCATCGAGGAGACCGTGGAAGCGGGCATCGTGCTGGTCGGCAGCGAGGTAAAATCCATCCGCGGTGGACAGGCGAACATCAAGGACGCGTTTGTGCGCGTCGAAGGCGGCGAAGCATACGTTCATGGCATGCACATAAGCCCGTATGAGA
>CAZLRM010000328.1:0-1778 GCA_964561895.1 uncultured Christensenellaceae bacterium
AGCGGCAGCAGCAGTATGAGCGGCAGCAGAAATATGAGCTGGCGCGTCAGCGATATGAACAAGCCCACCTTCGCCTTGCCGATGGAAGTAAAGAAGTTGGCTGTGACCGGCTGAATGCCGTTGATGAACGTCAGCAGCATGAATATGCGCATATACCGCACAGCGAACTGAAAGTACAGCTCGCTGCCCTGCCCGAAAACGCTCACGATCTCCCTCGGGAATAGCTGAAACGCAAGAAAAAACAGTACGGAAACGACGGTTGCGGCAATCAGCCCCTTCGTATAGGTTTCCTTGACGCGGCCAAAGTTTTTAGCCCCGTAGTTAAAGCCGTTGATGGGCTGGCACCCCTGGGCGATGCCGATGGTAAACCCTAAAAACAGCGTATTGACCTTGGAGATGACACCCACGCAAGCCAGCGGGATATCCGCGCCGTACTGCGACTGCGCGCCGTAGAACGTCAGCGCGTTGTTCATCAGCACCTGCACGACGGCCATGGAAATCTGGTTGAAGAAGGATGCGACGCCGAGCGAGAGAATCGCGGCGACGTCCTTCCCGCGCGGCCTGAAATGCTTCTGTTCCAGCTTTATTGTTTTGAACCTAAAGAAATACCGCACGACCAGCACCGCAGAGACAGCCTGCCCGATGACCGTCGCCCATGCCGCGCCCGCGATGCCCATGTTGAAACCGAATATGAACAGCGGGTCGAGTATCGTGTTTAGTATCGCGCCGGACAGCACACATACCATGGAGTAAGTGGGGCTGCCGTCCGCACGGATGAGATGGCCGCCCCCCACGGTGAATATGATGAGCGGGTATCCGGCGGTAACGATGCTGGTGTAGGTGAGCGCGTAGGGAAATACGTTTTCGGTAGCGCCGAAGGCGTACAGCAGCGGCGTAAGAAAGATATAGATGAGCACGGTAAGCGCGGTTCCGCAGACTGCGAGCAAAAATAAACCCGCGCCCGCCACACGCCCGGCGTCCTCCCGCTGCCCCGCGCCGAGGCGCAGATTGAAGTTGGACGCGGCCCCGATGCCCAGCAGCAGCGCGAGCGCCGTGCAAACGATATTGAACGGAAAGGCCACATTGGTGGCACCGTTGCCAAAGATGCCCACGCCTTGCCCGATGAATATCTGATCGACGATGTTATACGCAGCGTTCACCAAAAAGCCGATGATAGCCGGAATCGCGAATTTCAGTATGAGTTTGCCTGTTCTTTCGGTTGCCAGAAGTTTTTCCCTGGCCTGTGCTTCCGCAGTTATGTCCATATTTCGTAAAGCCCCTTGTCTATGATGCGAACCCCATTATATACTTTTCCCGGCGAAAGGGAAAGCACAGGATTTTTCAATACTGTTCAATAATATTGATTCCGCCTTGAAAACTCACGATAGTTGTGCTATAATACAAAATAAGATATGGCAGGAGATTTGAGCCGTACCAAGCTTTGTTTGGTATGGCTTTTTTATTTGAAGAAAGAGGCCGGGCAGCATGAAATATGATGTGGCGATAATCGGTGCGGGCGTGGTGGGGAGCCTCACCGCGCGGGAACTGTCGATGACCGAGCTTAGCGTCTGCGTGATTGAAGCGGGGGCGGATGTCGCATCGGGCGCAAGCAAAGCCAACAGCGGCATCGTGCACGCGGGCTACGACGCAGCGCCTGGCAGCCTTAAAGCGAGGCTGAACGTAAAAGGTGCGGCGATGATGCCGTCCCTCGCGGCGGATCTTGGCGTGCCGTATGAGAACAACGGCTCGCTCGTTGTCGCGTTTGGCGCGGAGGACGA
>CAZLRM010000329.1:0-1752 GCA_964561895.1 uncultured Christensenellaceae bacterium
GTTATGAGAATGTCCCAGATGCTTCTCTCGACGCAGAGGGAAGCGCCATCCGAAGCCGAAGCCGAAAGCCATGTGCTGTTATTAAAGGCGGGCATGATCCGCCGCCTTGCGACGGGCGTGTACGCGCTGCTGCCGCTTGGGTTTCGGGTGTTCAAAAAGATCGAAGCGATCATCCGTGAGGAAATGGACGCAGCGGGCGCACAGGAGCTCATCATGTCCGCGCTGCTGCCCGCGGAATACTATCAGCAGTCGGGCCGGTGGGATATCTACGGCACCGAGATGATCAAGCTCAAAGACAGAAATGGAAGAGACTTCTGCCTCGGGCCGACGCACGAAGAAATTTTTGCGTACTTGCTGCGGCAGGAGATGCAGTCGTATAAGTCCATGCCCAAGACGATTTATCAGATACAGACCAAATACCGCGACGAGCGCCGCCCGCGCTTCGGTATGATCCGCAGCCGCGAGTTTGTGATGAAGGACGCGTACAGCTTCGATATCGATGAGGCGGGGCTTGCGGAATCTTACCGCAAAATGCACGACGCGTATTGCAGGGTGTTCGACCGCTGCGGTTTAAAATACACCGTGGTGCATGCCGATAACGGCGCGATGGGCGGTTCGGGTTCTCAGGAGTTTATGGTCAAGTCCCCCATCGGCGACGACAAGATCGCGCTGTGCCCAAAATGCGGATACTCTGCAAACGCGGAGCTTGCGCCTTCGCCTAAGGCTGCGCCATATGCCGGGCCTAAGGAGGCCATGGAAAAGGTGCATACGCCCAAGGCGGGTACGATAGAAGAACTTGTCGGTTTCTTTGGCTGCGAGCCAGAGAAGTTTGCCAAGACGCTGCTCTACAATGCCGACGGTAAGATCGTCGCGGCAATGGTGCGCGGCGACCGCGAGCTCAACGAAACCAAGCTTAAAAACTTCCTGCGGTGCGTCAGCTTAGAGCTGGCTTCGCCCGGAGAGGTGGTTGCAGCGACGAACGCGCACGTGGGCTTTGCCGGGCCGGTAGGCCTGAAAGCGGACCGCGTCGTCGCGGACTTTGAGATCATCGGCATGGGTAATTTCCTGATCGGTGCAAACGAGACGGATTACCATTATAAAAACGTCAACTACGGCAGAGATTTTACGGCAGGCGACGTTGCCGACCTGCGCACGGTGGTCACGGGAGACCCGTGCCCCGAGTGCGGCACGGCGGTTACGATTGAAAACGCCATTGAGGTGGGGCACATCTTTAAGCTGGGCACGAAGTACAGCGTTGCGATGGAGTGCCTGTACCTCGACGCGGACGCGCAGCAAAAGCCCTGCATCATGGGCAGCTACGGCATCGGCCTTAATCGTACGATGCAGGCGGTCATCGAGCAGTCGCATGACGAGGACGGTATCATCTGGCCCGAGAGCGTCGCGCCGTATCACGCGATCGTCGTGCCGGTTTCCGCTGCAAACGAAGCGCAGATGGCGCTGGCGGAGGAGATATACAACAAGCTAAGAAACGCGCGTATCGAGGCGGTTTTGGACGATCGCGACGAGCGCGCGGGTGTTAAATTCAAGGACGCCGATTTAATCGGCATACCGCACCGCATCAACGTGGGCAGAAGGGCCGCGGAGGGCATTGTGGAGTATAAACCGCGTAAAGAGAAGCAGGCATCTGAGCTGACTGCGGACGACGCGGTGCGTTTGGTCGTTAAAGCGGTGCGCGGGTGAAATTACTTTAAGGAGCAATGGGTATGGAAACAGCGGGCGTTATTGTTGGAT
>CAZLRM010000330.1:0-1738 GCA_964561895.1 uncultured Christensenellaceae bacterium
ATGAAAAAAGTGACGGTTAAGCAGCCCAACTCATCCGAATGTTTTGTCTGCGGGCTCGATAACGACAAGGGCATCAGGGCGTTCTTCTACGAGACGGATACCAAAGAGGTGGTGGCGGTATTTACGCCGCACAAGCTGCACCAAAGCTATCCGGGGCGGCTGCACGGCGGTATCGCCGCATGCATGCTCGACGAAACGATGGGGCGCGCGATTCAAATCGGCCAGCCCGAGGTTTGGGGCGTAACGGCAGAGCTTACCCTCGCGTACAAAAAGCCGCTTCCATATGAAACAGAGCTGAAGTGTATCGGGCGTATCACGCGCGAAACGCGGCTGCTGTTTGAAGCTGAGGGTGAGATATTGACCCCCGAAGGCGAAATCGCAGTGACTGCCAAAGGGAAATACGTCAAGCTGCCCATTGAACAGATATCGGACGGCTTTGGTGAGAACGGTAATTGGAAGGTGCACCTTCATATCGACGATCCGGAACAGTTCGACATATAAGCACAAAACCGATTCGCCTGAATACGATGTATTATACATATTCTTGTAAATACGCGTGTGGCAGGTGAAGGTTTATGAAAGAAGCGGCTGTAGACGCTGCAAAGATCAGCGTGCGTGAGGAACGCACCCAAAGCAGCGTTCAGCTTGGAACCCTTGCCAGGAACGATGTGGTGATCGTGCTTGACGCAGCGCTCGACCAGGACTACGCGATGATCATTTGGAAAACCGGATATGCTTATTCGGACTCCGGCAAATATATCCGGCTGACCGGCAGCGCCTCCGAACCGCCCGCGCCTAATGCCGTCGTCACGGCAAACACCATCAGCGTCCGCGAGGGGCGCGGCGTGAGTTTTCCGCGCCTCGGTTATTATTACAGGGACGACCAGATTGCCTTACTCGACGGCGAACTTGATCAGGAATACGCCAAATGCATCTGGCAGATCGGCTACGCATATTCCGCAAGCGGTAAATATCTTGTTTTCAAAGATGCGGAGCCCGGAATACCCGCTGAGCCCAACGCGGTCGTGACCGCAGGCACCATCAGCGTGCGCAGCGCGCGCAGCGCAGGCAGCACAAAGCTTGGCGAATACCACAGCGGCGATAAGATCACCGTGCTCGACCCCGCGCTCGACCGCGAATACGCGATGGTGAGCTGGAAGGGCGGCAAAGCCTACGCATACAGTTTAAACGGCAAATATATCCGGTTCCTGGCCGACTCCGGCACGATACCGGCCAAAGTCAAATCGGTGACAGACATCGCGAAATCCTGCGTAGGCGGCAAGTACATACTCGGCGCGCAGGGCACGCGCATCACCGAAAAATATGTGCGCGCACGCAAGAAAGCGCATCCGTCCTATTTTACGGGCGGGCGGTTCGAATACCTGCTCGCAATCGGCAAGAAGTGCGACGCGGCGAGCGTATGGAAGTTCCCGGACGATTACGCGTGGGATTGCAGCGGACTTTGGTGGTACAGCGCGAACAAGGCGGGCGTCTACGGCAAGAGCATCGATTCGACCGCGCACGGTTTCTACCACAACTATTGCAAGCCCATTGAAAAGGCTGCGCTGCGCGCGGGCGACGCCGTTTTCTACTACAGCAGCAGCTCCGGCAGAATCACGCACATGGCCGTGGTGGGCGAAGGCGGCGTGGTATATGAAGCCATGTCGGGCTATACGGGCGTCGTGCAGGACAGCAGCGTGGGCGACCGTACCGCGCCTAAAATCGTAGGCTCCGGCAA
>CAZLRM010000331.1:0-1730 GCA_964561895.1 uncultured Christensenellaceae bacterium
TAAAGCAGTTCTGGACAGATGTTATTTGGGGCGACGTGGACTTCATGTTCATCGATATGCCTCCCGGAACCGGGGATGTACCCCTTACAGTTTTCCAGTCATTGGCTATAGATGGAATCATTATCGTAACCTCTCCGCAAGAGCTTGTTTCGATGATTGTGTCAAAAGCGGTTAAGATGGCTGAAATGATGAACATTCCGGTTATCGGCCTTGTTGAAAATATGTCCTATTTCAAATGTCCTGATAACGGTAAGAATTACAAAATATTCGGTGAAAGTCACATCGACGAAATAGCCGAGAAGCATAACCTTAAGGTCCTTGCCAAGCTCCCTATCGACCCCAAAATTTCAGCAGCCTGCGATAAAGGCATGATTGAACTCTTTGATGGGGACTGGTTCGATAATATATCAAAAATACTTGAAAATTCGGAGGAAAAAGAAATGATGAAAATAGCAGTTGCTGGTGAAGGTAAAAATGTAACGGAACACTTTGGACATTGCGTTAACTTCCTGATTTACGATGTTGAAAACGGAAAAATCACAAATGAAGAGTCTATACCAAACCCTGGTCACAAGCCCGGCTTCTTACCCAATTTCCTTGCTGATCGAGGTGTAAATGTCATCATCAGTGGCGGTATGGGCGGAGGCGCGGTCGATATCTTCAACGAAAGGAATGTAGAGGTCGTTGTGGGTGCTTCCGGCGATGCGAAAACAGCGGTTGAAAATTATCTGAAGGGCGAGCTGAAGTCAACTGGTTCTGTTTGCCATGAGCATCAGCATCACGACGAGTGTGGCGAATGAAAAGCGTGATAAAGTAACGGAAGCAATGTCAGTGGATGATATAATAATAATTACGTTGCACAGCTTATCTGGTGCACAGGAGAAAAAAATATGTTTTCAGTAAAGACAAGAATAATTACCAGTACTCAAAAAAACACCGTTGAGCTCGTTAACCACAGGATCAACGATAAGAGGGTTACCGAGGTTTTTGGGAAGCCGGATTACTCCGCGCTCGGTTTATGCGAGGGATCGGTCTCAGATATTATCGTTGCTTGTGATATAGCTGAAAAAGCGGCGGATGTAGTCGTTACGGAAATACATGGCAACTGCCCACAGCATATGATATGCCTTGGCGTATTCGGAAGCGTTGCAGCTGTTAAAACAGCAATGAGTGCAATAGACAAGCATTTTGAAGGAGAACAAGCAGAAGCATAGTACATTAAGTAGAATAAAAGGAGGTCGATGCAATGAAGAAATACGTGTGCTCCATCTGTGGCTATATCTACGATGAAGCCAAAGGTATCCCCGAAGCGGGGATCGCGCCGGGCACCACATGGGAAAGCCTGCCCGATGATTGGGTATGCCCGCTTTGCGGCGCGACCAAGGCCGAGTTTACGGAACAAGGCGGTGCAATGGCCGCAAAAAAGCCCCTTCCCATCGTAGCAGCTTCCACGGACATGAAGGAACTTTCGCCGCTCGAGATGAGTGCCCTCTGCTCCAATCTTGCCCGTGGCTGTGAAAAGCAATACAAGGCCGAGGAAGCCACGCTGTTTACAAAGCTTGCCGGATACTATAAAGCCGTATCCTCTCCAGCGGACAATCCCTCGTTTACCAGGCTGCTTGACCTCATAGAGAAAGATCTGGAGAGCGGTTTCCCGGCAGCAAACGCTGTTTCCTCCGATTCTAAAGACCGTGGCGCACTCCGCGCCCTGGTCTGGAGTGAGAAGGTTA
>CAZLRM010000332.1:0-1721 GCA_964561895.1 uncultured Christensenellaceae bacterium
GCTAAAGAAGCGGTATCGGCGTTGAGCTTGCTTTCGAGGTATTTGACTTCAAATCCATACTCCTGAGCGATCTTATCCGCCCAAAGGCGGTCGTAGGGCTTCGTGTCGTAGTATGTGATCTTCTTCATAAAGCCTCCTGCATTTTTCTTTTCTTCGGATCTATTGACTGAGTATCGGCGCGAGTATGGATACCGCAACGATCAGCACGATCAGCCCTATGAACAGCAGCACCGCCATTGGCCGCCCGAAGTTGACCGTAAAACCGATGCCGAAGCGTTTTTCCACGAACAGCGCCGGATCATCGCGGTTCACGTAGAAAGAACCGAACTTCCAGTATCGGTCATCGTCACGGCGGATTACCGCGCCGTCCGCCTTTTTCCCGAGGCGCACGCGGCTGCCGCTCTGCCCCGTGGCCAGCGAAAGCGCCAGCACGCTGACGGCCGCTGCACCAGCAGCCGCCATGGAAGCCCATCCCGCGGCGGAGATATCGATCAACTGCGCCACCGAAAGCTGCACGGACGCAAAGACCAGCAGCATCATCGCGCCAAACGCCACTGTCCATGCCGACCAGCGATACTTAAAAACCGCGTTCTGCCGTGAGCTAATCTCCGGATTATCGGGATCGATCACCGGCGGGGTCTTTTGCATCGCCCAGTAGATCAGCGCGAACACCAGCGACATCGCCGCCTGCATCGCGGGCGCAAACAGTATGAGCCCCGGACTTTTCTCCGCCATACGCGTCACATTACCCGACATGTCGGTCTGCATCACAACCCTCGCCGGAATCTTGTCGTACAGCAGCACGCCGACCAGTACGGTCGCCGCGATAATGAGTATATACAGCAAAAACCAAGCGGGCGATACGGCGCGCTTCGAGGCGGAAAACCGCGTATCCGCTGCCACATCGCTGCGCGATTGATTCTCCCAGCCCATACGCTCCTTAAGCGCTTTCACCTGCCGCCACTTGCGCAGGTATAAAGCGGATACCGCGGCGATGTACACCAGTATGCACACGCCCAGCATCAGCGTCGCTGCCTCTTCCGGCAATACAAATGTCAGCGCGATGTACGCGATGCTCAGCAGCGCTCCAATCAGCGCCGCCGTTTTTGCGTACCCCTTGCGGAGCGCCGCCAATTCCTCATTGCCGTGCTGCCCGGAAGGTATGCTGATTCCAAAGCATATCGTCTTCCGCGCGATATACGGCATCACGGTAAATATCACAACGAGCGGCACAAAGCACAGCCCATAAGATACAATCAGCATCCAGTGATTCATAAACGCTCTCCCCCTTTATTTGTCATAAGCCTTTCCGCAAAGCTTCAGCCATTGATCTTTGCCTATGCCCCGGCTGCGCGCGCCCAGCGCGTGCAGCGACAGGTTCTCCGTAAGTTCCGCAATATACGCTTCGCTCGCTGCAAACCTGCCCGCCGGGTTCACAATTACGCCGCGGCTGCGGTGCACCGTCAGATAGCCATCCTCTTTTAATTGGTTGTATGCCTTGGCGACGGTGTGCAGGTTGATCGAGAGATCGGCCCCGAGCTGGCGCACAGAAGGCATAGCTTCGCCCGGCTGCAGCTTGCCTCGCGCAATACCCGCAACGATCTGCTGCTTTAGCTGCTCGTATATCGGCGTATCCTTCATCAAATCCAGCTCGATAATCATGCTTACGGCTCCTCATCTGTTATACTTATTATATAACAGATGTTCAATATGTCAATCCC
>CAZLRM010000333.1:0-1719 GCA_964561895.1 uncultured Christensenellaceae bacterium
TGGCGTAAAACCAAATGGCACACAAGAGCAGTATAAATACGAAAAACGCAAACCCGTAGTGTGTGATGTTCATTACTCCTCCTCCGTTGCCTACGACGCGTAGACCGTATCCATTTTTGACCTCAGCAGCATCACGGCTTTGGAATGGATCTGGGATGCCCGTGATTCCGAAACTCCCAGCACTTGTGCAATTTCCTTAAGCGTCATTTCTTCATAATAATACAGCGTAATCACTTGCCGTTCCTTCTCCGAAAGCTCTTCGATAAGCTTGCCCAAAATCCTGACCATCTCTGTTCCTTCCATCTTTTCTTCCATGGATTCATCAGGATCGGCGCTTTCCCACAGATGGTCGTCCTGCGTCATCTCCTCGAAGTATATGATGTTAAACATATGCGATTTCTCGAGCGTCCTTCTGACCTCATCCACGTCCATGCCAAGGTGCTCCGCAATCTCATCGTCCAACGGCGAGCGGTGGAAGCGGTGCTCGAGCTCGCTGCAGGCGTTGCTGATAGCCTTGATCTTGCGCCGCAGGCTCGAAGGCGCCCAGTCCTGTTTGCGGATATTGTCTATGATCTCTCCCTTGATGCGCATGGCGGCGTAGTATTCAAATTTCACCTTCTTGGACACATCGTATTTTTCAATCGCGTCCATCAGGCCCAAAATACCGCACGAAAGCATATCGTCATAGCAGCTGTAGCCCTTGTATGTCGGAACCATGCGTAATACGATGCTTTTCACCTGGCCGATATACAGCATCACCAGTTCGTTCTTCAGCTCGACCGTTTTTTCACTGCGGTATCGCTCCCAAAGCTTTTCCGCATCCGCTTCTCTGCTCATTGTACGCTCCCCCCCCATTTTCCATGGTTGCCTGCCGTATTTCAGGACTTTTTTTTGCGCGACTGAATCTGCTGATTAAATATATATCTCCTTAAAAACCCCCCGCTGTCTTCTTTAAAATCCGTGAATACGAGTACGACCTCGTGCGGGTCCGTCGGCTTCTCCGGTTTTTTACAACGCAGCACTTTTGCCGGCAGCGTAAGCTTTCTCGTAGGCGACAAATTGATTTCCACCGAGAGCGGCGTCTCTTCCTCAAAGCTCGCAAAGCAGCTCACCGAAACGCTTTTTTCGGAAAGATCGATCGTTTTACCGCGCCAGTGCTGCTTGTCCGGCTTTTCTTCTTCCTTTGCGTCATATAAATAGGTATCGAGCATAATCGGCAGCCGGTAGCACTGCCGACGCTGTATCCTCTCCACGTCGGATACGCGCGCCACAAGGCAGAAGCTGATATCATCCTTAAAAAACGGAGGCGACATCCTCGCTTTAAAGCTGAAGCATCCGTTCGGGCGATAGAACGTAAACGATACATCCTGATCTCCCGCGCGCGCGGGTACGCCTTTGATGGTAGGCTGCATCACCACAAACTCGCTGTCCGAAACAATTTCCTGCAGCTTCGTGCGCACCGTTAAATCCTTCATCCGTATTTCAAAAAGTTCGCCTAATGTGACAATTTCATCAAACCGCATATTAATCACCCCGGAAAATTAAAGTTCTTCGCAAGAAAGCGATCCAGAAAGCCTTTGATCCCCGGTCTTTCGTGTTCTGCCTCGGGCACTTTGATCAGCTTGGATGCGATGCTGTCGATATTGACAGAAGCCGTGCAATGGGGAAAGCTCACAAGTATCGGCACCTGCATGCGAATCGCTTTTTGCATATTCACGT
>CAZLRM010000334.1:0-1713 GCA_964561895.1 uncultured Christensenellaceae bacterium
GCGGAGGGGACGATGGACTGCACGATGTCGCCGTCCGCGCCGGGCAGCGCCGATTTCTGGTACGACTTAGCGTTCAGACGCTTGAAGAACTCGCTCTGAGTTAAGAGGATTACGCATTCCTCCACCTGCTTAAACTCGCTTACGTCGATCTCGATCTCCGCGCTCGATTCCGATATCTTCGTGCGGCGCTTGTCCGCGTACTTGTCCCTGATCTCGGTCAGCTCGCGGGTGATCACGCGCATGAGCTTGGCTTCGGAGGCTAATATCGCTTCAAGCCGCGCGATGGTTTCGAGTATGAACGCGTACTCCTTCTGCAACGCTTCGATTTCGAGCGCGGTCAGGCGCGCGAGGCGCATGTCGAGTATCGCCTGCGCCTGTATCTGCGAAAGAGAGAAGCGCTCCATCAATTTATCGCGCGCTTCCTTGGGCGAGGCGGAGCCGCGTATGATGCGGATGACTTCGTCAATGTTGCTCACGGCGATGATGAGGCCTGCGAGTATGTGTTCGCGCTGCTTTGCTTTTTCAAGGTCGTAGCGCGTACGCCGCGTCACCACTTCCTTCTGGAAGCGGATGTAATGGTCGATGATCTGCATCAGCGAAAGCTGCCTCGGCTGCCCGTCCGCGATGCATACCATGTTGATGCCGAATGTTACCTGCATATCGGAGTATTTGTAGAGGCAGTTGAGTATCTTCTTCGGGTCGTAGTCCTTGCGCACCTCGATCACGGCGCGTATGCCGCTGCGGTCGGATTCGTCGCGGATGTCCGAAACGCCCGCGAACATCTCCTTTTTCTGCTCCGTCACGGCGAGTATCTTGCTCAGCATCGCGGCTTTGTTCACCTGATAGGGCATCTCGGTAATCACGATGTTGGTCTTGCCGTTCAGGCCCTTTTCGATTGCGGTCTTCGCGCGGATGGTGACTTTGCCGCGGCCTGTTTCATAGGCCTCGCGCAGCCCCTCCATGCCCAGCAGGTATCCGCCCGTGGGGAAGTCCGGCCCGGGGATGATCTGCATGAGCTCGGGCAATGTCAGCCTGGGGTTTTGTATACGCGCCACCACGCCGTCGATCACTTCGGCAAGGTTGTGCGGCGGTATGTTGGTTGCGAGGCCGACCGCGATGCCCGCCGCACCGTTGACGAGCAGGTTGGGAAAGCGCGCGGGCAGCATGTCGGGTTCCTTCAATGTATCGTCGAAGTTGAACGAAAAACGCACCGTGTCCTTTTCGATGTGCGCGAGCATTTCCATCGCGATGGGGGATAGCCGCGCTTCGGTGTAGCGCATCGCGGCAGCGCTGTCGCCGTCCATGCTGCCAAAGTTGCCATGCCCCTGTACCAGCGGCGCGCGCATCACAAAATCCTGCGCCATGCGTACCATCGCGTCGTATACCGAGCTGTCGCCGTGCGGGTGGTATTTACCGAGGCAGTCGCCTACGATACGCGCGGATTTCCTGTGCGGTTTGTCGGGCGTGAGGCCCAACTCCAGCATCGTATACAAAATCCGGCGCTGTACGGGCTTGAGGCCGTCTTCCACGCGCGGCAAAGCGCGGTCCATGATCACGTACTCCGCAAACGGTATCATGGAGTCGTGCATCATGTCGCTCATCGATACGGGCGTTACGTCCATTGCGAGCTGATCGTTGCTTTCAGCCATTGCTCATCACCTTTTCTTTATAAAAGCTGTCTTCCTTGTCGAAGTTGGCATGCTCGGAGATGTA
>CAZLRM010000335.1:0-1689 GCA_964561895.1 uncultured Christensenellaceae bacterium
TTTTCGCTGTTTCTGATTGCGGTGGTATTGCTGCAGTCGGGGCGCAGCGCGGGGCTCACGGGCGATATCGCGGGTGGCGCCGAAACGTTTCTGGGCAAAAACAAGGCAAAGGGCTACGAGGGTACGCTCAAGAAGTTGACTAAAGTTACCGCTGTCGGGATGATGGTGCTGGCGGTTGCGCTGGTGCTGATTCAGGTATATGTGATTAACGTCGGCACGACCGAGGAAACCCCCGGTGTGGTCGCAACACCTGCACCGACGCTGTTCGAGCAAACAAACGACTCCGCTGAAACGCCGGAGGAAGCAACAGTCAGCGCTTCTGCGGAAACGACAGTTTCACCATCCGCCACACCAGCGCCTTAATACGTTTGACTGGCTGATTGCGCCCTCCCGATCCGGAGGGCGTTTTTTAATGAAAAAAGCTGGGAAACGGGTGTGCAAGGCGTATCCGGGGTATAAATAATATAATGGATATTAAAATGAAAGAAGAGATTATGCAGAAAATTAAAGATAAATTGATCGAGGCGCTCAAAGCGTCGCGCGGCATGCAAGATTTTGACACGCTGACGCACGGTATGCAAGAAAAGCCTTCCGAACTGAGGCAAGCCGTGCAAGAGCTGATCGCGGAAGGAAAGGTGCTGCGCAGCGTAAAGAGCAAGCTGTTTCTGTCCGGAACAAACGGCTTTTATTCGGGCAGGCTTGAAGTCAAACGGCAGGGATTTGCGTTTTTGCTCTGCGAGGACGGTGACATTTTTATATCGGCCGATAAAAAGAACGGGGCGATGGACGGCGACCTTGTCGTGGTGCGGCAGCTTTCGTCTGCCGAAAGCGACCGGCGGCGCGAAGGCGAGGTCATACAGATACTCGAGGAAAAAACACGGGTAATCGTGGGCGTGCTGTCGGGCAAGTATGTGCTGCCCGACGACGAACGGCTTGATGACATCCATATTTCGAAAAATGGCTTCGGCGGCGCAAGAAACGGCCAGAAGGTGGTCGTGGAACTCAGGCGGCGCGCGAAGGGCGCGCACAGCGCGCAAGGGCGCATCACCGAAGTACTGGGCGCGGCAGGCGCTTCGCCCGTCGAGATGAAAAGCATTATCCGGCGGCTTGAGCTTCCCGAAGCGTTTCCGCCCGAGGTGGAGCAAGAAGCGCAGGCGGTGGCTGAGCGCAGGCTGGAGCTGAAAAAGCGTGAGGATTACCGGGAGCGGACGGTCATCACCATCGACGGCGCGGACGCGAAAGACTTAGACGACGCCGTTTCGGTGAGAAGGCTGGAGAGCGGATATGAGCTGGGCGTACATATCGCCGATGTGGCGGATTATGTGAAGGCGGGCAGCAAGCTGGATAAGGAAGCGCTGCATCGCGGCACAAGCGTTTACTTAGCCGACATGGTGATACCGATGCTGCCCAAGGCGCTCTCAAACGGCGCGTGCTCGTTAAACGAGGGACAGGATAAGCTTACGCTGTCGTGCGTAATGAAGATCGATACGCAGGGGCGTGTAACGGATTCGCATATCGCGCAGAGCGTAATCTGCTCGAAACACCGTATGACGTACAGCGACGTCAACGCATTATTTTCAGGCGATACCGCT
Organism: uncultured Christensenellaceae bacterium; assembly: GCA_964561895.1. Classification (GTDB taxonomy): domain Bacteria; phylum Bacillota; class Clostridia; order Christensenellales; family SZUA-584; genus JAEWCC01. The sequence goes on from CAZLRM010000335.1 coordinate 1,593, forward strand.
TTGTTAAAAAAGTATGCGGATATTCGTGACGACTTGATGCTTATGAGGGAGCTTGCGGAGGCGCTGCGCGCGCGCCGTGAGGAGAAAGGCAGCATAG
>CAZLRM010000336.1:0-1668 GCA_964561895.1 uncultured Christensenellaceae bacterium
CAGCGATGGCCTGCGCTTTAAGTGCCTCGCGCGGAAAGCTGTTGCTCATCTCATTAGGCACCACGCCGTAAAGGTAATATTCCAAGTCGATATAGTTCACGAGCCGCAATTTGCCGCTGCTGATCGAAAAACACATGTCGCCGAGATAGCTTCTGCTGCCGTACAGATCGTTATTGAGGCTGATCGTGTTATCCGACCTCGTTGTCTGTCCAATATAGACGGTGGAACCCGAGGCGACCACCGAACTGCCCCTGTAAAGCTTCACGCTGCTGCCCGAAACCTTGGCCGTATACGTGGAACCGGACGTCAGCGCAGCGTCCCCGGCACGATAACTGCCGTGAAGCACGACAGAAAAGCTCGTGACGGAGCCTATGGATATCTTCACGCGGATGATGCTGCTGTCACCGTCCGTAATCGCCCTGGCCGGAGGCGCGACAAAAAATATGGCTGCTACCAATACGATACACAGTATAATGGCTGTTATTTTGTGCCTCATCAGTATCCCCCGCATTTCCGGCAAGCCCCGGAATCACAACCGTAATAACAATGCAATACATTCGTAATATTTATAACTCTACTTATACCATATATCACACCTTTTGTATAGTTTAAAACAGAACGTTCTTTTACGCAATAAAAAAAGTTTTTTGCGGGGTTGATTTTCATCCGCCCGCCGCATATACTGACCATATTGATAATTATCTATATCATAGACATTTGTCTATATGCTTGTCCGAAGGAGGCAGCCATGGAATACGGTTACGCGGAGTATATTCCGGCATTAAAGGCGCTTGCCGACGAAACGCGCCTGAAAATACTCGACATGATAAGCTGCGGCGAGCTTTGCGCGTGTAAAATTTTGTCGCAGTTCTCCATCACGCAGCCCACGCTCTCCTACCACATGAAGCTTCTGTGCGATTGCGGCCTTGTCTCAGCACGCCGCGACGGCGCGTGGATGTACTACAGTTTAAACGCGCAGCGCATGACTGCGCTTACGCAATACCTAGGCTTTTTAACCTCGCCCAAGCCGGATTGCATTTGTAATGAGAAGGAGTTATGCGATGAGCAAGAATAGCGGTATTGGTTTTTTTGAAAAGTTCCTTTCGCTGTGGGTGCTGCTGTGCATGGCGGCGGGCGTCGCGATAGGCATTTGGCTTCCCGGCGTGCGCGATTTCCTCGGGCAGTTCGAGTACTATAACGTGTCTATTCCCGTCGCGGTGCTCATCTGGCTCATGATCTACCCCATGATGCTCAAGGTGGATTTTGCGAGCATCAAAAACGTAGGGCGCAATCCCAAAGGGCTTATCGTCACATGGGTCACGAATTGGCTCCTCAAGCCTTTTACGATGTTTGGCCTCGCGTACCTGTTCTTCTTCGTTATATTTAAAGCGTTTATTCCCGCTGAGACGGCGACGGATTATCTTGCCGGGGCAATACTATTGGGCGCTGCGCCCTGCACCGCGATGGTGTTTGTCTGGAGCCACCTCTCCAAAGGCAACCCCGCGCACACGCTTGTGCAGGTCGCCACCAACGACCTGATCATTTTGCCCGCTTTCGCGCCCATCGTGGGGCTGCTGTTTATGTGGGGCGGCGTCAAAACGCAGGGCAGCGTACAGGTGCCGTGGGCGACGCTGTTCCTCTCGGTCGCGCTGTTCGTGGTGATACCGC
>CAZLRM010000337.1:0-1664 GCA_964561895.1 uncultured Christensenellaceae bacterium
CGTAGTCGGTCTTCACATCCTCCTCGTCGCCGGACAGCTCACCTCCGCTGCGCTTAGTATAGTCGATGCGGCCGATTTCGGTCGCGCCCGAGCTCACAAGCAGCATACCGGGCCGCAGCGAAGCCCCCAGCCGCGAAAATATGTTGTAGTCGATATCGCCATCCTCGTCGCGGATCAGCGCCATCGAACCGATTTTGATTACGATGTCATACGAATCCTGCATGAAAAACCCTCTTTCGCCTTATCTTGCGCTATTATACACCATAGGCAGGGCAGTGGCAACGCAATTAATGCCTTGATATTGCCCAAAGGCGCGTATTATAATAACAGGAAGCAGGAGACATCCGGCTATTACAAAAGGAAGTAAAGGACTATGGAATTTGCGAAAAGGCTAGACCGCGTGACAGGCAGCGCAATCCGCGCAATATTTGAACTGCTTAAAGACCCCCGCATTATTTCCTTCGCGGGCGGCAATCCCGCGCCGGAGTGCTTTCCCATCGATGATGTCGCGGATATTGCCGCGTCGCTGATACGCCAATACGGCGACAGAATACTGCAGTACGGCGGCACGCCGGGTATCGACGCGCTGAAAGAAACCGTGATATCGATGGCGGCTTCGCGCGGCATCAAGGCCGCTCCCGATCAGATTATCATCACCTCGGGTTCCACGCAGGGCATCGGACTCGCGGCGAAAACGCTCATCAACCCAGGCGATACGATACTTGCAGAATCGCCCACATTCATCGGCGCGCTGCAGACGTTCCTCGGGTACGAAGCGGATGTCGTCGGCGTGGAGATGGACGAGCAGGGCATGCTTACGGACGCGCTCAAAGAAAAAATAAAGAAGTACCATCCCAAGTTCATCTATACGATACCCACGTTTCAGAACCCCTCCGGGCGAACTTTACCGCTACAGCGGCGGCAGCGAATGCTGGAAATATGCCAAAAATACGGCGTACTGATACTAGAGGACGACCCGTACTGCGATTTGCGGTATTCGGGTGAACCCGTGCCGACGATCAAGAGCATGGATAAAGACAATACGGTAATATACCTGATGAGCTTCTCCAAGATCATATCGCCGGGGCTGCGTGTGGGCGCGGTAATCGCCGACCCGCGCCTCATCGGTAAATACAACGTCGCCAAGCAGGGAGAGGACCTGCATACCTCCAACCTCTCGCAGGAGATTGTGGACGCGTACATGCGCTCCGGTAAGGCACAGGCGCATATTCAAAATATCTGTTCGGTCTACCGCGCCAAGCGCGACGCGATGCTGGCTAAGCTGCAAGGCTTCCCGAAGGGCGTAGCTTTCACGCGTCCCGACGGCGGGCTGTTCATCTGGGCCTCCCTGCCCGAGGGCATAGACGCTGAGGCGCTGTTCAAAAAGTGCGTCGATATGGGCGTCGCTTTCGTGCCGGGTACGCACTTTTACCCCGAGGGCGGCCACAAGAACACGATGCGGCTGAACTTTTCCATGCCGTCGATGGAGCAGATCGATAAGGGCATGGACATACTCAAAAAGGCAATAGAAGAGAGCATATAGGTTGTATAATATTTGTTATACAAGGCGGTTCAAGTGCCGCCTTTTTCTTGCTTTTCAACAATTATTGGGTCGATGCTAAAATTTCGGACAAGGAACTAAGCAGTAAAGCGTCGAAAATTTT
>CAZLRM010000338.1:0-1653 GCA_964561895.1 uncultured Christensenellaceae bacterium
CAGCATAACGAGCTTGAAATTGAGCAGAGTACGAAGGAAAAGAAAAAGATGGCGGTCGTGACCGTCGCCGCGGGCAAGGGCTTTATCAATATCTTTAAGGAATTCATGGTGGATGAGATTGTGGAAGGCGGGCAGACGATGAACCCTTCGACAGAGGCGATATCTCAGGCCATCGAAAAAGCGCCGTCAGACAACGTATTTGTATTCCCCAACAATAAAAACATCATATTGGCTGCAGAGCAGGCAGCCAATTTTTCCAGTAAAAACGTTCATGTAATTCCGACGAGTTCTTTCCCGCAGGGAATTACGGGTGTGCTTGCCTACAACCCCGACCTCGATTTTGAGGAGAATGCGGAACGCATGGAAAAGGCCATAACAACGGTTAAAACCGGGCAGGTGACGAGTGCTGTCCGCGAGTCGAAGATCAATGGCGATTTGATTCAAAAGGGAGAACTCATCGGCATACAGGATGGCGATATCACGTGCCATTCAGGAGACATCTTCCTGACATGTGAAAAGCTGCTGGACGGCATGGTAACGGACGAGGACAGCATTATCACGATATTCTACGGTTCGGATGTCAGCGAAGAACTTGCAAGAAAGATTGCCGACATGGTAGAACAGCGCTATCCGGATTATGACGTGGAGCTGCAGTTCGGCGGTCAGCCGGTATATTCTTTTGTATTTGCGGTAGAATGATAAACTTAGGCGATGCGGTCAGTAAGGCTCGGGGCATCGGCGATAAAAAGGCGAAGCTGCTAACTAAACTTGGCATTGAAACGGTACGCGACCTGCTGTATTACGCGCCGAGGCTGCACGAGCAGCCCGGTCAAATGGCGCTCATCAAAGATTTGACAGAGGACAGGCTGTACTGTGTCGAAGCGGTTATTGCGGCGGAGCCCGGCTTAAAGAGGGTTAATAACGGTCTCAATTTTTCCACATTTGCGCTTCAGGACGCAACAGGAAGGGTTGAGGCTGTTTTTTTTAATCAGCCCTATATGCGAAATCTATATAAAAAGGGCGATCGCGTATTTGTTACGGGTAAGCTTAAGCGCGTGGGTGGCCGGCTCAAATTCACGAATCCGCATATTGAGCGCGAATGTGCCAAGCAGGAAGGAATGATCCCGGTATATTCGCTGACCGCAGGGCTGACGCAAAAAACGATGCGTCTCGCGGTTCAATCCGTGATCGAACAAGTTTCCGGCAGGATTGAAGAATTTCTGCCCGCAGATTTTTGCACATTGCATGAACTGGCAGAGATCAATTATTCGATTAAGAATCTACACTTTCCGGCAGATCAGAAATCTCTTGACGCGGCAAAACGGCGGCTCATATTCGAAGAACTGCTGCTGTTTCACATTGCGCTATCATCGCGCGGTGACGAGACGATACGAGGCGCTATTCAGATTAAACATGATATTGAGTCTCTTAAGGATTTTTCGTCCCGCTTAAGCTATACACTGACAGGCGCGCAAGCACGCGTGATGCGCGAGATTGAAACCGACCTTGGAAGGCAGCAGCCCATGAACCGGCTGCTGCAGGGTGACGTTGGCAGCGGAAAAACGACGCCCGCATTTTATGCGATGTACCTGTGCGCAAAAAACGGCTGTCAATGCGCGCTGATGGCGCCCACCGAAGTGCTGGCAAAGCAGC
>CAZLRM010000339.1:0-1653 GCA_964561895.1 uncultured Christensenellaceae bacterium
TCGGCCCCTCCGGGCAGGTTTACTGCTACCGCAGCATGGAACAACCGGGTCTCACGATCTCCGCTGCGGCAAAGGCCATACTCGCGGCTCAGAGCGAAGCGGTGGAGGAAACCATCGCGCCACCCGATCTGTGGAACCGGCGGCAGGACAGCGGGCTCAGTGCCGCGGAGATATTCGCCGAGAAAGGCGTGCCGCTCGTGAAGGCGGGCAACAGCCGCATCGATGGCTGGCTCTGCGTCAAGGAGTACCTGCGAGCAGACGAAGGCACGCCGCGCATGCTGTTCTTTCACGCCTGCCGCCCGATACTGCGCGCGCTGCCTCTGCTGCAGCACGACGCGAGAAGCGTCTGCGACGCGGCGACCGAGCCGCACGATATCACACACAGCCCCGACGCGCTGCGTTACTGGTGCTCGCGCCGGCAGCTTGCCCCATTGCGCAGCCTGCCCTTAGACTACAGCCCGTTTAAGTCTCAGCACAAAGCACCCATGTTCCCCGTGGTCAGCGAGAGGTATTTGACGGGAGGGTGGTAAGCGAAAGTTTCCGTTTTCTCCCGGCTGTGATATAATCGGTTATCAAACGATCAGAGGGATTTATGCGGAGTATGAACCGGGCGCGCGGGTGCAATATGAAACGGCTGAGAATATGGATGATTGGCACCGCGGCGGCGCTTATCGTCGCGGCGGCCGCATTCCTAATATTCCGTGTGCCCGCAGGCGGCGGAAGCCTTGCCGTGCAAAGTGCCCCGTCTCAAACGCCCGCGGCTCCACCCCCGGTCGTGGCAAATACGCCCGCCGCGACACAGAAGGCAACCGATACTACTTCGCATACGGCGACAACTGGCATATCACCCGGTGTATCGCAGACGGCAACTCCGCCTGATGGGAAGGATCAGCCGCTATTGCTTACAAGCATGCTTCAAAAATACGGGTACTCCATCCGCGCCGTCGATGCGAAGCAGCTTCTCATGCTCTCATACAAAAACGACGGCTCAACGCTGTACCTTTATGATAAGGACAGTGCGGGGCTATGGAGCTTGACACAGTCGTTTCCCGCCTATGCCGGGAAAAAAGGCGTGACGGACAATAAAGTGGAGGGCGATAAAAAAACGCCCGCGGGTTATTACGCGATTGGGTTCGGGTTCGGCAACAAACCCAAGCCGGACACTGAATGGGAATACCGCAGCGTCACGAAGGACACCTGTTGGGTGGACGACCCCGATTCCGCCTTCTACAACACATGGGCAGAGGGTACTGCGAGCAAGGACTGGGACAGCGCGGCGTATTTGAGCGGCAACGCAGCCTACAATTACGCGCTGGTAATTGAGTACAATATGAACCCGGTCGTTCCCGGCAAGGGTTCCGGCATCATACTTCACTGTAATTCCGGTTCCTCAACCGGCTGCGTACTCGTGAGCGAGCCCGACATGCTTAAAATACTGAAGTGGCTGGATGCGGGATCGGACGCGCATATACTGATTGCGGATGCCGGATAACTGTAATTATATTTGCTGCCGTTTCAGGGCATTTCAGGCCGCCAGCAAATTTACGAACAATTATGCCCTATTGTTTTCCGAATTACTGACCTAATCTAAAGCGCTGCATACTTGTATTTCAAATTGACAACGCGTACGCAAAATGCTAATATATTATTCGC
>CAZLRM010000340.1:0-1633 GCA_964561895.1 uncultured Christensenellaceae bacterium
TCCTTCATCACGCGCACGCTGTCGCGCCAGTTCTCCTCCACGCGCACAAACAGCTTTAGGTATACCTTCATGCCGAGCATCTCTTCCAAATCCTTGCGCGCCATCGTGCCGATGCGCTTCAGCATCTCGCCGCCGCGCCCGATGATGATGCCCTTATGCCCCTCGCGCTCGCACAGCAGCGCCGCCTCGATGTCCCACATGCTGCCGTCCTCACGCTGCTCCATACGCTCGACGAGTACGCCTACGCCATGCGGCACCTCCTCGCGCAGCAGCCATAAAGCTTTCTCGCGCACGATCTCTGAGGCCATCGCGCGCATGCTCTGGTCGGTGTATTCATCGCCCGGGTAATATCGCGGTGCGGGTTTTAAATATATCCGCAGCGCCTGATGCAGCGCGTCCACGCCCTCTCCGGTTTTAGCGGATATTACATATATACTGTCCTCAGGTACGCCCAGCGTTGCAAGCGCCTGCACCGCCGCGTCCGCCTTCTCTTTGCCTGCGGCGTCGGCTTTGTTGACGGCGGCCAGCACGGGCGCGCCGCAAGAGAGCAGCTTGGGCGCAAGCGCCTCGTCCCTTGGGCCTACGCCGTGCAGCGCGTCCACCACAAGCAGCGCCGCGTCAATGTCCTCGAGCGCGCCGAAAGCCGTCTTTACCATGTACTCGCCGAGCCGGTTCTTGGGATTCTGCACTCCGGGCGTGTCGAGAAACACCATCTGATCGTCCGGCGTGGAGCATATGCCCGCAATACGGCTGCGCGTCGTCTGCGCTTTTTCTGATACGATCGCGACCTTTTCTCCCACGATGCGGTTAACCAATGTCGATTTGCCCACGTTCGGGCTGCCCATCACGGCGATAAACGCCGATTTATGTTCCATCTATCCCTCCAGATTATCGCGGGAAGCAGCGACCCGCTTAGTCTATATCCAGCCTCGCGAATCCCGCAACGCAGCGGTTATCTGGCTGCCTATATCGCTCTATTCAGCTTCCATATCCGCGCGGGCACCAGCAGCCAACGTCAGTCCTTTTACCGCCTCGTAAATGCCGCAGCTCAGTGGTTATCTGGCTGCCTGCATCGCTCTATTCAGCTTCCATATCCGCGCTCATAAAAGCACACGGCAGCAGCTCGGATATCTTCCTGATAACCCTTTCGCCTCCCGTGCCTGTGCATATCACGTCCATATCGCGCGAAAACTCGATGAGCGCCTGGCGGCATGCGCCGCATGGGTACGTCGGCCCTTCTGCGTCCGAGGTCACCGCGATCGCGGTAAAACCGCGTGCGCCATCCGTCACGGCCTTAAACAGTGCTACGCGCTCCGCGCAGCACGTCACACCGTAGGACGCGTTCTCCACGTTCGCGCCTGTATACACGCGGCCGTCGCCGCACAGCAGCGCCGCGCCCACATGAAAGTGTGAATACGGCGCGTAGGCTCCTGCTTTGGCCTTTTCTGCCTGCACAATCAATGTGTCATATTCCTTCTTCATCATCCCTGTCTCTCACTCTTCATTATTCACTGTTAAGCGAAGCCTTACAGCCCCACCCTCTCCATGATCCTGCGCTGCATGGCGCGCATGGTTTGCTCGCCTTCCTCGGTTTCATGGTCGTAATCAAACAGGTGCAGCATCGCGTGCGCGG
>CAZLRM010000341.1:0-1630 GCA_964561895.1 uncultured Christensenellaceae bacterium
GACGAGCAGCAGGAGCTTGCGCAGCAGTTCGGCGTGATGAGCATCCCCAGCGTATTCGTAATCAAGGACGGCAAAGTGGTGGACAGCTCGGTGGGTCTTAGGCCCAAAAAATATTATGAGGATGCGCTGGACCGCGCGATGGCCGAATGAAAAGCGGCGCTGCGCCGCATTCTATGAAACCACAGTTCCTTTTCTTCAAGCGGAGCGCGCAACGCGCTCCGTGTTTTCTTATCCATTAATATTTCGATATGGTAATAAGACACGGACGGGCATACCCTCCGGGTACGATATGGAAACCCGCCCCTACATTTGCTTTTGTGTTAAAGAGGATATCCATTGTGCGTTCTCGCGCAAGGCGCAGCCGCCGCGGCTCTCTTTAAGCTGGCCGTGACCCTCGCGAATCTGTGCGAGCAGGCGCGAGCGCAGCGCTTCTTTGAGCGGGCGGCCGATTACGCTCGTGTCGGAATAGGGCGCGAACGGACAGGCCTCGAGGCTACCCGAAGCGCTGATATGCAAAAAGCCGCGCCCTGCGGCAAGGCAGCCGCCATAGCGTTCCTCGTTGCCGGGCAGAGGCACGATGAGCATGTGATAATCGCGCATAAACATATCTTCCATATCGCGCAGGCGCTTTTTCTGCGGTTCGGTCAGGCAAAGCGCAATATCGTCCCTGCCTGTGGGCACATATTCAATCAGAAACGCCGCGCGGCAGCCGTCTGATTCGAGCGCGGCCAGGAAGGCGGGGCTCACGATCTCCTCGAAATTTTCGCAAGTAAGCGTTACAGAAGCGCCGAACAGCCTCTTTTGCGCGTTGAAGCGGCTAAAGAGCGTCTGCACCGCAGCAAATACGCCTTCGCCGCGGCGCGCGTCGGTAAGCCGCTGCCCGCCCTCCAGGCTGATGACGGGGATCAGGTTCAGCGGGAGCTTACCCTCTGCGTCCAGCAGCAATCCGTTGGTGAACATCACGAACAGCGTGTCCGGATGGCTTTTTGGCAGTTCGAGTATGCCCCTTTTCATAAGCGGTTCCCCGCCCGCGAGCATGACGACCGCAACGCCGAGCTCTGCTGCTTCATCCACGACGCGGCGGATCTCGCCGATATCCATCTCGGCTTCGCCCTTTCGCTCGCAGGCGTAGCAGCCCTTGCAGGAAAGGTTGCACGCGCCTGTCACGCTCAGTATCAGTACGGGAGGCACGGTGAGGCTTTCTGTTTCCGAAAGCCTTAGGCGCACTTTCTCCTGATTTTTAATGCTCTGCGCGATACGCGTAAACGTGCGGATGTAGCCGGGGCGGCCGAGCAGAAACCTTTTATTTCTGACGAGCGCTGCCGCCATCATATCGGTAAAGGCTGTAATCTCGCTGTTCATATCTATCCTCACAATGTAGTTATACGTCATGTATTATACGGGATATTCTTCAAAATCTCGATACCCAATTGTTGACGCGTTAAATATGCGTCTTTAGTTTATCAGCGCTTAAACGTTATTACAATGAATAAGACGCGCAATTGAAAGGATTATTGCGTTGGCGGATCGAAGTAATTGTTTCGACAACGTAAATCATAAGGCTGCTGATCCAATTATTATTGACTGGCCGCCGCCGAAACTGTATGATGATGCTATAATAAAAATGTTG
>CAZLRM010000342.1:0-1630 GCA_964561895.1 uncultured Christensenellaceae bacterium
CCGGGAACGGCTGCGCGGTGGAATACGACCCGCAGACGGCCATACCCGTGAGCGGGGTTACGCTGAACAAAACGAGCGCTGTGATGTGTCCGAGCGATACGCTGACGCTGACGGCGACGGTTTCCCCCGAAGACGCGGCGAATCAAGCCGTCACGTGGGCGTCGGGCAACGCAGAGATCGCGTCAGTCACGGCGGAGGGCCTTGTGACCGCGATTGAAATGGGCGAGGTGGACATCACCGCAACCACAACCGACGGCGGGTTTGAAGCGGTTTGCGCCGTCACGATCAAGGCGGACAAGCTCGGCTCCACAAAGTACAGGATCGCGAGCGGGCGTATCAGCGGCGTGGGCAAGCGCACGAGCGTCAGCGCGTTTATAACGAACCTCACAAACGGCGCGGACGCCAAAGTATATAAAGCGGACGGCAAGGAACTCAGGAGCGGAACCGTCGCCACCGGCATGTCCGTAGCGCTTAACATCGGCGGCACGGAGCGCGACCGCCTCACGATCGTCGTCAACGGCGACGTGAACGGCGACGGGCTGATCTCGATTTCCGATTATACGCTCACGCGCTACGACATACTCTCGCTCAAGGCGCTCAACGGAGCATATAAAATCGCGGGCGATGTCAACAACGACAGCAAAGTATCGATTTCGGACTATACGCTGATGCGCTACGACATTTTGGGATTGAAGTCGATCAACCCGTCCGCACCGACTTTGCCCGCCGACCTGCCCGAGGTCAGCAACCCGAAGATACGCGCGTTCCTCGACATGGCGCTTGCGCAGCTGGGCGACCCGTACGTGTGGGGCGCGGAAGGGCCGGATTCTTTCGACTGCTCCGGCTTCGTGTATTACTGCCTCAAGCAGTCGGGCTATACGGGCTCGCTGTGGCGCACCACCGCGAATTCGTACAGCAAGTGGAGCAATTGGGCGAAGGTGGACAAGAACCAGCTGCAGCCGGGAGATTTGATGTTCTATTTCTCGGACAACCCGAGCGACGGCGACCATATCGGCCACATCGGCATCTATCTCGGCAACGGCTACCATGTGCACGCGAGCTCCGACTACGGCTATATCGTAATCTGCCGCGTGGAGGGCTGGTACGAACGCATGCTGAGCCACGGGCGCAGGGTGAACTGGTAGGACTGGAATTTACAGCATAAAGGGGGAGAGGGGTATGAAAAAATTTATGGCGCTGCTGATTGCGGCGGTACTCATCGTTTCGATGTTTGGGGTTATGACGGCATCCGCGGGATGCAGCATTAAAGGGGACAGCACGGTTTATCCGGGCCAGTCGGTGAAATACACGGGCAAGGCGAGCTATACAGCAGCTGAAATTGTAGGTAATATATCCGGTATGGGAAAAAACTCTGATTTCACAAAGAATTCAGGTGGAAGCTTTAGCAACAAAAGTATATCAGGAAGCTGTTCAATATCTGTTAAGATACCATCTGATGCTCCAATTGGGAAAACATACGAAATTAAATTCTGGGGCGAATATTCAACTGTAGACAGTAGTGGGAATCCATCAGACCATAAGTTTAGCGCCACAAAGACGGTCAAGGTCGTGCCCAAGCCCAAGCCCACGCCCAAGCCCGACCCCACGGGGTGGGAGCTTGCGGAAAACG
>CAZLRM010000343.1:0-1622 GCA_964561895.1 uncultured Christensenellaceae bacterium
CAACAGAAGGATCGACGGCAAAGGACGCCGCAATCGAGCCGATGGATATTCCCGCGACATAGTCGAAGAAGGTGAACTGGGATAACTGTTTCTTGCCCATAATGCGTGTCAATATGAAAAGTATTACGACGGATGCCAGCGATTGAAGTACTGTCTTAAGTATATTACTGAGCATAAACCCTCTCTAGCCGACAGATAAGATTTGCGAGGCTAATGCCGCATATCATCAAATTGGCCCAAACAATAATTGATGCCGCTGGGCAGCAGCTTCACCTTGCCATCTTCCCGGGAAATAAAGTCGATATGCTCAAGGTTTTTAAGATGGGAACCGAACTGGTCTTTCGTAAGCCCCGCCGCCTGATAGATGCTCACAGCATCGTACGCCTGCGCGTCAAAAGACAGGACGCCCTGATGGGTCTGTTTCCATTTATCGAACAGCACCTTGAGTATTTTCAAATCCTTATCCTGTATGGCGTCGATCACTTTCATGGATTTGCTCCTTACTTATAATTCAAGTCTAGTTTTTCCGTAGGCCATAATAAAATGCAATCACATCTGACAAAATAAAAAGCAGCCCGGTATTATCCATAGCTGCCTGAGCGATAATCATTTAGCTCTGCCCATTTTGGTCGGCAATCGGGAATTTCCTCCGGATCTAGTCCTCACTGCATTCCGGACATTTTCCGGCATTCCTGTGCGCATGTACGGCACTCCTGTGCGCAAAGCTGGCAGTGCTGATCCTTGAACATAGCGCACTCCTGTGCGCATGCGTCGCAGACGGTTGCGCAAAGAGCGCAATGCTCTCGCGCAAAACGCGCGTTGGAAGACATGCCGCACACCGACATTTCGCACATCTTCGCACATTCAGCCAGCATCTTGATACAGCCGGTTCTTGCCTGCACGTCCGCTTCGTTGAGACAGGCTTCGAAGCACTCGCCGCACGCCTGCGCGCACCTCGCGCACGCATCGATACATGCCTGAAACGCGTCAGTCGTATTGGTTACAATTCCCATGTCAAATCTCCTTAAATTTATTATCCTTATTATTGACCTTTGCCGGAGGAGTATTCACAAGCATATCCGGTAAAATAAAAAACAGCCCGGAAGAATCCAAGCTGTCTGAATGATAGTATATAAGCAACATATGCCCGATACTGAATTCGTATTATTTTACCGCGATAAAAAACAGCCTTGGGAAACGGAAGATGACTTCTCCGTTTTTTTGTACCGGATACCGCGATGAAACTGCTTTAAGGATATCCTTTTCGAAAGCAGCCTGCTCCTCTTCTGAAAGCACGCTGAGGTATGGCCGAAGGCCGGTGCTGCGGTACCACTCGACGATATCGTTGTGGGACTTCATCCTGTGGTAATAGACAGTTTCCCACATGGAGAAATCCGAAGAAATTTCCGAAAGTAAATCATAGTACTCGCTTTGGGACAAATTATAGAACGTCGGTTCCTGAGGAAACTTTCCGCTCCACTTTTCGTTTGACGCTGTATCCATAACGATTTGCTGCATGAGCAGTTCGTTTTGCAGCGGGGATTGAACCGCAAGAACGCCGCCTTCCTTAAGCAGCGCCATCATCTCGCGAAGCAGCTTGGGGTGACCCGGCACCCATTGTA
>CAZLRM010000344.1:0-1617 GCA_964561895.1 uncultured Christensenellaceae bacterium
TGATCTTCTGGCGCGTATCGTCGTTGATTGCCTTGCTTTCCTCCACCGTCTGAGCAACTTTAAGCGTGTCAAACGAGAAGAATTCGACACCCTCCGCATGGAACGCCATCGCTTCCTCATCGTAATAGCCCTTGCTGCTGTCGCGAAAAATCTCTGTCGCCGCGATCCCGAGCGGGCTGTCGATATATACGGGCACACTGCCTAGCCCCGGCACGCTGCCTTCCTCCAGCAGTACGCTGATTTCGTAAAGCAGTTCCTGTGTGCGCCCCACCGCGAAGGAAGGAATCACGATGTTGCCTCCGGCGTTGATCGCCCGCGTCAGTACCTCTTTGATCTGTTCCCGCGTATCGCGCGTATCATGCAGCCTATCGCCATAGGTGCTTTCGATGAATACGATGTCCGCCTCATTCAGATAGGTAGGATCCTTGATGATCGGCTTATTCTTGTTCCCGATGTCGCCCGAGAATACGAGCCTCTTCGTTTTGCCGTTTTCCGTGACGGAAAGCTCAATCGAGGCGGAACCTAGCAGATGCCCCGCGTCGACGAAGCGAGCGGTTACACCGTCTGTGATGTCCACCTTTTTTTCATAGCTCAGCGGCTTCAAAAATTTAACCGCTTTTTTCGCGTCCTCCACAGTATAGATGGGCGTGACCTCCGGTTTACCCGCACGCTGCCGCTTACGGTTCTGCCACTCCACCTCCATCTCCTGCACGTGTCCCGCATCGGGGAACATAATAGAACACAGGTGAGCCGTCGCATCCGTGCAATATATGCTGCCCGAAAAACCCTTTTTGACGAGCAGCGGTAAAAGCCCCGAGTGGTCGATATGCGCATGGGTTAAAAGCACGGCGTCGATCTGCTTTGGATCAAAAGGAAAGCCGTCCGTCACCGGATTATCCTTGGCGTCCTTGCCCTGCCTCAGCCCACAGTCCACAAGAAGCTTTCTGCCTCCCGTTTCTATCATCGTGCAAGACCCGGTGACACACCTTGCTGCGCCCATAAATGTGATTTCCATGCTGCGTTGACCCCCGTCTTTTGATATCAGAATTAACCTACGTAAACGAACCATTTGTATTATACACCTCGGCGCGCAAAATGCCAACGAGGACGTTCTGCGCATCAAAAAAGCGAAGCCGCATTACGCTGCCCCGCTTCTTTGAATATTATACCGAAAAGGCGGAATTGTCCAATAAACGAAAAAAGCTGCCTTCATACAAGGAGGCAGCCGAACCATCATAGCCATATGGCCGTAGATTTCATGCTTTGCGCCCACGTTTTTCAGCCGTGGTTGCCGTTTGCTCTGTATCGTAGTGTAAATCAGGTGTCAATACTTTTACTTATCTATTCAATTATTGATATTATAACCGATTCATCATATATTGTCAACTTTGATCAGTAATATAATTCCATTCTCAGTTCCCGCTGCCTTAAACTGCCGGCAATGTAACTCAGACGATTACCCGATTATACCGGTCTTGTGCCATCAATCCCGCATACCTGGTTAGCCGGCTTCCCTCTGCTTCTCGTAGTCAACCTCCTCATCAGTCTCATCCTTATCTTCAGTCTTATCCGCTTCCTTCGGGCTGTTCGCAAGAAAATACTCGTAAAGGTAGCCTG
>CAZLRM010000345.1:0-1599 GCA_964561895.1 uncultured Christensenellaceae bacterium
GCAGCGTCTCGTGCGAGACGAGCGCGTAGCCCATTTTCTGCGCGACCGCCGAAGCGATCTCATCGCCGAAGCTCATCATCTGGCGCGATATCGTGACAATGGCCAAGATAAAGCCCTCCTCTGGCTGCGTTTGTATTATACCATATGCGACAGGGAGGGGAATAGGGGGGTGTGCAGTATGTTGGCTGGATTAGCGAATATTAATTCGATTAGAAATATTCCCGGCAGATTCCATGTCTGCCTCCGGATAAAAAATGCAGCAATATCGTAACACGGAGCGTGATCAAAAACAAACCAACAGAGGATTGTTGGCTTATCATCCGGCAAAGAGGGCTTAATCTATAGTAAAGTCACTATTGTCATTCTGACGGTTCAGCGAGGAAGAATCTTTTCGAAAAGATGTTTCGTCGCTGTCGTTCCTCAACATGACATAATGGCTTTTAATCAATGATGATAATATGCGGATATCAGACGGAAAGACGATAATTAGCCGCACTCACTACGGGTAAGCAGGAGGTTTCAGATACCGCCTGCTCTCCACAGGCCGATCAAAAGATCCACCATGCGGCCGTAGCTTTTTACGCCGTCGTCTTGCATGTTGGCTTTGAGGAAGTTGTTGTTGACGGTTTCGGCGGCCTCGCGGACGGGGCTTTCATATTGCTGCCAGAACTTCGAATAAGCGGCGAGGTCGCGGTTTAGGCCGTCCGTGTACGTGGCGCGCAGCGCATAGTAACGGTCGCCGCCCGCGTCGTGCAGTTGGTTCATCGCGTGGATCAGCGCGAGCATCGTGCCGGAATACATGACGTTGATGTCGCCCGAAAAAGAACAGACGTAATACGCAAGAAAGTTTGCTTCATCCTCGCGCGAGAAGCCTCTCTGATGCGCGGTTTCGTGCAGGCAGGTCGCGGCAAACAACAAATCCGGTATATCTGTGTTGACATTGGATTCGCCGGTGAAGGGGAAGTATATGCCTGTGATGTGCGCCCACGAAAGCCCGGTGGAATACAGCACGGGCTTCGCGCGGCCAAAACTGCCGCCGAGGAAGCCGTTGCCTGTTTGTTCCGCCGCGCGGCTGTAGAGCGCTTCCGTGCTTTGCATGGTTTTGTCACGCGTTCCATCGGGCTTAAATACGCCGCTGCCGTTTTCCGGCACATCGAAACGCAAACTGTTTGCCCTTTGCACGAGCGCTTCGCAGGTGGAATACAGCTCCTTCACCGTCGCGGGGGAGGTATCAAGGCCTAATGTGCCGCCGAGCGGTTCTCTCGCGTAGTTGAAACCCCATAACCCGACGAACAGCGCGTAGAGCATCGACGCGGCGCAGCAAAGCGCGATCACGCGGCGCAGCAGCACGTGCCACCATTCCTTTTTTGCGAGTATCGCGCGCACCGCCATGAGCACGATATAAAAGGCCAAAGCGAGTATAAATGCGTACAGCAATATTTCGCCAAGCGAGAAGGGCAGTAGGCCCGTCGCGGTGGACAGCCCCTGATTGATGAAACGGAATACGGCGCGCGAGTATACGGTTTCGGTGAACGCGGGGAAGAGGAACGATAATCTGAAAAGCGCGTAAAAAACAGGCCCCGGAAGAAGCCAAAGAAG
>CAZLRM010000346.1:0-1578 GCA_964561895.1 uncultured Christensenellaceae bacterium
TCCCGCTTTCAAAATGTTTCTTCAGCGAAGTCAGATCTCCGTAATCGGCCTCCAGTATGTGGCCTTCGCGGATACCGCCCGCAATCTTTTCAAGCACGCTGATATCAATTTCAGCAAACGAGATGCCGTATCTCCGGGCGAGCATATAGGACAGCAGCACCGTTCCCGCTAAAGTGCTGAGTAGCTCGCCTCGTCCGCCGGGGGAAAGCCCTGCACGCAACACGTCGGCAGCCTCCCCAATCAGCTCTGATTTTAAAACCTCGATCAATTTTGCGTTGGACGCAACGCTGAGCGATTGATGCATTCAATTTCACCTCAATAAAAAATGCACCCAATCCCCTAAGTGTCTTTATTCTATCTGTAATAATCCCAATAGTCAAATGATTCGGGGCTCTCCGCATGCGTATTCTATAAAAATTAAAAGCGCCGCACGGCAACGCGTGCGGCGCTTGAAACGTACGCTATGCGCTTCTGTCCATAATAAGCTTGTCCGCCATCAGTGCGATAAACTCTCCGTTGGTGGGCTTATCGTTGTTGGTGTAGATATTGTAGCCTATAAAGGCGTTGATGTTTTCAATTTTCCCTCTGGACCACGCGACCTCGATCGCGTGGCGTATCGCGCGTTCCACCTTGCTCGCGCTGGTTTCGAAAGGCTCCGCGATACCGGGATACAGTTTCTTTGTGATGGAATTGATGAGGTCAGGGCTTTTGACCACCATCTTGATCGCTTCGCGCAGGAAATGATAGCCCTTGATATGGGCGGGGATGCCGATTGACAGAAACACCGCGGTTATCTTCTCGTCCAAAGTGCGCGAGCGCACGGGCGCAGGAGATTTGCGCGTCTGTACCACGCGTTGCCCGAACATGTCTTGAATCCGTTTGTATAAGATATCCTTATTGAACGGTTTGATCATGTAATACTTCGCGCCGAGGTCGCACGCCAGCTTGACCATCTTTTCGTTTCCCACGGCGGAAACGACAATGGTCGCCGGCATCGTCTCAAATTCGGAAGTATTGAGCCGTTCAAGAAGCGAAAGCCCGTCCGCTTCCGGCATGATCATATCCACGACCAGCGCATCGGGATTGACCTCCTTGATCATTGCCGCCGCGTCCAGCGGGTTGCTGCAGGACCCCACTATCTCTACGTCATTCTTTGTACTGAAAAATTTGGTTAGCATATCGTTGAGCTGCATATTATCTTCGATGATGAGTAACCGGATCTTTTTTTCCATTGCCCAGGCTCCTTTCGTTATTTAATTCAAAGTTTGCCCAGACCCCATGCGAAAAATGAAATAATGTGTAGAATCATACCAAGAGTTAACAAATAATTGTTATTATATTAGCATGCTGAACTCTATTTGACAATGGTATATTTCGAGTTATTTGGAGTAACAGAGAAATAATCATTTCTTCGGAAATATAATACAGCTCTATTAAACGTCGATATTCGCACCCGGTGTAAAAAACAGCCTGCAGAAAGAGGCGGATTTCTGCAGGCTATATGTTTTTCCGCAAGGTTTACCGCGCGTCTGCGGAATGAAGCACAGAACTGAAAAGTTCCCCGAGCCCCGCGAGGCT
>CAZLRM010000347.1:0-1572 GCA_964561895.1 uncultured Christensenellaceae bacterium
AACAAGTCGTATTTATAATACAACCTGCATGGGAATTGAGACCCGTGCGAAGGTTCGGGGCTTTCCGGCTCCGGCGTATAAATACTTGAACTTGCGGCGTAATATCAAATTCGAAAGTCTTTGCTATATCGGCAAGGTCTTTATTTTTGTGTGAAACCCGGAAAAGAAAGAGGAAACATTGAAGTACTATGAAATGCTTTCGGAAGAGATGAAAGCAACGCTGAGTGGCGAGGGCTATACGCAACCCACCCCCATTCAGGAGAAAACACTGGAGCTCATTTTAAACAAATGGGACATCATCGGCATCGCCCAGACGGGAACCGGCAAGACCGCCGCGTTTGCCGTGCCCATTATCGAGCGTGTATTCAGCGACAATTTTAAAACGCAGGCGCTTGTGCTGT
The DNA here is from genome assembly GCA_964561895.1 of uncultured Christensenellaceae bacterium. Lineage (GTDB taxonomy): Bacteria > Bacillota > Clostridia > Christensenellales > SZUA-584 > JAEWCC01. Next base: position 402 of record CAZLRM010000347.1, read on the forward strand.
GCCCCACGCGAGAGCTCGCGCTGCAGACCACGGAGGTTTTCCGCAAGCTTTCGGCTCACCGCAAGCTTAGAGTCATCAGCGTCTACGGCGGGCAGGCGCCCAGCGTGCAGATTCGCGCGATCCGCGCGGGCGCACAGGTGATTGTGGGAACGCCCGGCAGAGTGAAGGATCTGATCGGCCGCAACGTGCTCAAAATGCAGAACGTGCGCACCGTGGTGCTCGACGAAGCGGATATAATGCTCGATTTCGGATTTTTGCCCGATATCAAGTCCATACTGTCCACGGTCACCGGCGCGCATCAGACGCTGCTGTTCTCGGCCACGATGAATCAGGCAGTGCTGGGCATAACGCGCCAGTTCCAGAGCGACCCTGTGCGCATCGAGGTCGGCGGCCGCAACGAGCCCATCAACACGGTGAAGCATTCTTACCTCACCGCCGGGGATCAGAATAAGGCGAGCGCCGTGCAGAAGCTGATCCGCCAGAAGAACCCGAGGCTCTCGCTCATTTTCTGCAACACGAAGAGGCGCGTACAGACGGTGCAAAAGCTGCTCACATATCAGGGCATGCAGGTTTCCTGCCTGCACGGCGACATGAGCCAAAGCCAGCGCAACACCATCATGGATACCTTCCGCAAGGGAGAGACGACCGTGCTGGTGGCGACGGACGTTGCGGCGCGCGGTATCGATATCAGCAACATCGATCTGGTAATCAACTACGATATACCGGACAAGATGGAGAACTATGTGCACCGTATCGGCAGAACGGGCCGCGCCGGGCATACGGGCAGGGCGTGCACGCTCGTCAGCCCGCAGGACCAGCGCAGAATCGTGGATATCGAGCGGCAGTTCCGCATCAAATTCACCGAGGAGCATGCCAGCTAAAGGCATCCGCATAGCATCTGAATATGAACGGCTCACATATCTGAGCCGTTTTTTTATACGCCCGCATGGCACAAGCGCGGGCGCAAACGCCGTATTCGCGATAGGGAACGGCGGCGCGAAGCGCCGGGTTAGTGCCCCAGCGGGTATTATCCGCCCGCCAAACAGCAGCCCCGCAGGCTGCCATGGCAGACTAAAAAGGGGCGGTGATGTGATCTTCCGTCCCTTTGCATATATGGCTGTGTTACTGCTGCTGCGGCGGCTCCGTCCCGTCCGCGGGAGGCGTGGGCTGC
>CAZLRM010000348.1:0-1545 GCA_964561895.1 uncultured Christensenellaceae bacterium
ATATTACCCGGGACATAAGAAAGCGAGAACTGCGGGTCGGCCGCGAATTCCGGCAGATAGTTGTGGCCGAACTCAAAAAAGTGATCAAAACGCAGATAATTATACACGCCAAAGTACAATCCCGTGATGATCAGCGGCAGCGTATACGGTACGCATTTTAAAAGCGTGCGAAAAAGGCCCGTTTTCTCCTGTTTTTGATACAACTCATAGAGCAGCAGCGGCGCGTATACCAGCTGAAACGGCCTGCACCCCACGGCGAACCCGAGCGATAAAAACGAAAGTGCCCATGCGGCCTTTTTCTCGCTCTGCATCAGATACACGCTGAGCACCGAAAAGAAAAAGCTTTGCGTCTGCGCGGTAAACCACACCCAGCCCGTAGCGGAAATGAACAGCAGATTGGAACCCAATGTCATCAGCAGCGCGAAAAGAGCGGCGTAAAACCCGCCGTATTCGCGCTTCATCAGATAGCGGTAAACAAGTATAAACGTACCGATGCCAAACAGCGTGTTGACAAGGTTATCGGGCGTATTCAAACCGAAAATGGGATACAGCAGAAGCATCACCACGCTGGGAAACGGCGGAAAGCTGATGAACCGCTGTCCATTGTATAAGGCTATTTCCAAATGCGATATATCCGCTGAAGAAACACCTTTCGGAAAAACACTGTACGGCGGAATGGTTTCCGGAAGGCTGAGCCTTCCCATCCGCCACGCATAGGCTTGTAACGTATACGAATCATACTGGCTGTGCGAAAATACTCCCTGCCCCGTTAAACCGTATATCAAAACATACGCGCAGACGAGCGCCGTCAGCGCGGGGATGACGTGGTATGTAAAACGCGGCTTTGTTTTGGTCATAACGTCACCGACAGACACCTAAATGCATCTATGTAAGATGGATATGCGTGCTCGCCGCTTTCCCGGAAATTATGTCGTCAATGTGGTTGCTCGCGTGAGAGATATAAACGTGCGTACCCTTCTTTGCAGGACCGATTGAGAACTTCAGCTTTGCGCCCGCGCCCCGCGCGCCCGCACGCGAAGCTCCCTGGCAGCAGGCAATCGCCTGTACCACGTTTCCCTCCAGCGATTCGGGCGTTTTGCCCGTAATCTCGTGGATCAGCGTGGATGGATCGGACGGGTCCTTGTATATGCCGTTCACCGAGGTCAGAATCACAAGCGATTTTGCCTGTACGAGCATCGCGATCACCGCGGCGGTCTCGTCGTTGTCCACGCATTCCACGACATGCCGCCCTCCGTTGTTGCCGATACGCTTAAGTTCCATCTTGCGGTTTTCTTCGCTCGATACGGGGTCGTTGTAGTTGATGATGGGAATCGCTTTTTGGCCGGGCGCGCGCATGAGCAGCCGGTAGATATGCTCCCTTTTTTCGGCGTCGTTGAAATGGCTGTGTTCCACAAGCACCTGCCGCAAAGAATAGCCTGGGTTTACGAACTGCCGGTAGTTCTCCATCAATATGGACTGCCCCTGCGCGGCGTAGTCGGTCTTCACATCCTCCTCGTCGCCGGACAGCTCACCTCCGCTGCGCTT
>CAZLRM010000349.1:0-1541 GCA_964561895.1 uncultured Christensenellaceae bacterium
TTGCATATCCATGTTACGCCCATTATACTGAATTGTGGATAATTATACAATACGGATTATATGGAAAATTGTATTAATTAAGCTCTGCATGCGCTTTCTCCACGACGGAGCTGATGTCCGGTAAGGTATCCCCGGTATTACTGCCAAGGCACGCAAGGTATTCGATATTGCCCTGAGGCCCCTTAATGGGGCTGTGGGTAAGCCCGCAGACACAAAGCCCCATCCCCCTCGCAGCGGCCAGCACGCCCTCAATCACCTCGATATGCGTTTGCTTGTCGCGCACGACGCCGTGCTTACCCACCTTAGCGCGCCCCGCCTCAAACTGCGGCTTGATGAGCGCAGCGATGGTATACGGAGGCGTAAGCACCCGCATCAGCGCGGGTAAAATGAGCTTCAGCGAAATGAACGAGACGTCGATACTCGCGAATGAGACGGGCTTATCGAACATGTCGGGCGTAAGGTAACGCGCGTTGCAGCGCTCCATCACGGCCACGCGGCTGTCCTGCCTGAGCCGCCATGCAAGCTGCCCGTAGCCCACGTCCACGGCGTACACAAACGCCGCGCCGCTGCGCAGCATGCAGTCGGTAAATCCGCCTGTGGACGCGCCTACGTCAATGCAGGCAAGCCCGGAGAGGTCGATACTAAAGCCCTCAAGCGCCTTTTCAAGCTTTTTGCCGCCGCGGCTTACGAAATCATCTCTGCCGCGCACGTCAATCTGTTGCCCTTCGGATATCAGGGCTGCAGGCTTAGTTACCACCTGCCCGTCCAGTGTGACCGCGCCCGCGATGATGAGCGCATGTGCCTTTTCACGGCTTTCCGCCAGCCCGTTTTCCACCATACAGACGTCAATGCGCTTCTTCTCAGCCACTTTTTTTATCTTCCCGCATAAAAAACATAACGACGTATGAAACGAAGCTTACGATTTCTTTATTCTTCTTAAGCCCGATGGTTTTGCCGATGGATTTGCCCGATATGGTCAGCGCGGCGATCACGCTGGATACCGCGATCGCGGGTACAAAATCGTCTGCGCCACCCGCCAGCGCGATCTTGACCGCAATGGCCGCACCCGCTGCGCCCGAAACGATGCCGCAGATATCGCCCGCCACGTCGCCGCAAATATTGCTCACGATGTCGGCGTTCTGCAGCAGTTTCAGCGCGCTTTTAGCGCGCTTGATTTTTTTGGATGCCATGGAGACAAAGGGTTTTTGGTCACACGTTGCAAATGCGATGCCCGCAAGATCGAATATAATGCCGAGCAGCATGATAAACAGCACAATAGACGCCGCCGCTATGATCGACAGCTTATCCATCAGCAGTTCCGTCACTACGCTGATGCCCGCCGTCAGCACGAGCGATATGATTAAAATTTTCGCAGCCCAGAACCTTATGCTTTTTTGCTTCTTGTTTTTGCCCAAATACTTCTCCGAAAGATCGGTTTTATAGAATTAAGCGGGCGGCCACACAGAGCCGCCCCTACAGGTTTTTTAATAAAAAACAGGTGGTGATATCTTGGATAAACCTTGCAGCTTAGGTCCAGTAGG
>CAZLRM010000350.1:0-1541 GCA_964561895.1 uncultured Christensenellaceae bacterium
GCGACTGTTCAACGGTGTCGATAAAATTCATAGACGACTCCTTTGCCGTTATTGACTATATATTAATGCTTTCAGTTTATTATAACATCTTGCGCAGCTAACGGGAACGCCCACTCAGAGCGTAATACTTCTAACTGACGCTGGCATAGTACGCTATAACCTTTTCCCATGCATGCCGGGTCTGTAAAAATTCTTGCGCATGTGCATGAACATTTCCGGTATACTGCTCAAACTCACCGAGTATATTCATAAATCGGCGCTGCTCAAAATAAGCGCAGATTTTTGGAAGCGTGATAATAAGTTGCTGTCGCATCCGGCCGATTCGCTCTTCAAAGCTTTCCGGCTGTGTTATGTAGAGCAGCAGCGGTTTATACCGGATCCACCCGATGCAGACCCTGTAGAAACGGGATATGATGGTTTCCTGATCTGCACTTATGGACTTAAACCGGATTGGCAATACGCCATGCAGCAGGTGGTTATACGTTGAGAAGCCGTCATGAAACGTGTAACACGGTACGCGCAGCACCTTACGGTCTGTAAGGCACGTACTTAAAAACGTATCCTCACCGCGTGCGCCGGGCGGGTTATAAAACGGAAATACACGTTTTGGATTTTTAAGATTGATGCAAAGATTCGCACCGGAAATAAACTTCGCGCGATTGATCTCGGGTACTTCAAACGCTTCATCGCTTGTCAGCACTTTTGTAGCCGCATAGGTGATGCCACCGTTTTTCATCACGGCATTAATCGTATCCCAATCCACAATATCATTACTGATCGCTTCTATGAATTGGCGAAAATCACCCTCTGACATCTTGTCGTTATACTCTATATACGGTATTGGCGAGATATACCCGCAATGATGTCCATGTGTGATATCAGCCCCAGAAATAAACTTCAGATGCGTCTGCAGTACATGCTGTCCGCCCCATACCAGCGTATTGCGGGTATTTGTCACCGCCATCGGATATTCATCATCGTCCATAAATATCAGGTAATCCATAGAATTTTTGATCGCGCTAAGCAGCAATGCGTTCCGCTTTGCCGCATACCCGCCACAAAATATCAAGCGGGCTTCTTCTTCGCTGATTACTTTCTCCCCCGTCAGTTCATCCATCTCCCGTTTGATCGTCGCAGCTCCCAAAAACACACGGCTGTCAATATAGCCTACAAGTTCCTTGCTGATACCGGTATAATCACTTCTTTTGGTTTTATAGTAATTTAAGTCATATGCTACAAAGAGGTTAAGGCTGACGTTTTCATCCCCGACAAGCCCCGATTCCCTCCATGTAAATATATTGGTTCGCAACACCTTCTGAAAGCTCTTGCGGCCTGTTGCAAAACCGATCCCAACGCGAATATTTTCCTTTAAAATCAATATTCTGCTCCTTCGTTAATTTTTGATTATATTGATTATACCATATCAGGACACTAATTTGGGCTCATCGGCAATTTGTTAATCGTTAAGACTTGTCCCCAGACAAAACAAAATCAAAACCACCAGTTAAACTGGTGGTATGCACTAGCCCTAAAAGGGCATA
>CAZLRM010000351.1:0-1540 GCA_964561895.1 uncultured Christensenellaceae bacterium
GATATCGCCCATGGACGGCGTCGGCCCGGACGACATCAATATCGCGGGGCTCATCGACCGGCTTGCCAAGGGCCGCATCGCGGAGGTAATACTTGCGACGAACCCTGACGTGCAGGGCACGGCCACCGCGGCTTACATCGCAAAGACCATCCGCCCGCTGGGCGCAAAAATCACGCGCATCGCGCATGGCGTGCCCGTCGGAGCCGACCTTGAATACACCGACGAGGTAACATTGACGCGAGCGATTGAGGGCAGGACGGAGTATTAAGAATCATTTACTTGTTTTAAAACAGCCGCCAGAACGATATAGTTTCTCGTTATATATGGACAATTATAAAGAAATCATGGATCGCTTCAGATAACATCAATTCAACTAATACATTATTTTCAACTTTTTGTTGCATTTCTGCAAAAATTGTTGTAAAATGCGAATATGGGAACACTCGTTCTAAAGAAAATGCGTTCGGAAGATATAACGATGAGAGCGGCATCGCGCACCGCTGCAAATACTAAGACTTTGCATGCGAAAAGGTAACAGGTGTGCTGAAACATGACGGAAGTGCGCGGAAGAGGCTGAGTAAACAGTAATAGCAGGTATACCGTTAGTAGGGGTATAGGGACAGGCAGGCTTAAAGCCTGTCCCTTTTTTATCTGCAAAAGGCGCGACTACTTAAAAACCATCCGCCTTACCGGGAAGTTGGGGCGGATAAAGTGCCCCAGCAGGTATTCCGCCCGCCCGTTTCCGGACAGCCCTATTTTCTGCATTCTTAAAACACCATCCACCCCACCGAAAAGCAGTAAGTGTAAATCGGCATGAGCAGCACAAACAGCACCGTAAGCGCGATGTCCGCCCAGCGCTTCCTTGTCATCATCGTGAGCGCGGGGTACAGCACCGCAAGTCCCATATAATAACGGAAACCCGAAAGCAGCCACGTAGGCGCAAATATCACGAAAAGATAGGCGATCGTATACGCGCCATACGACGCGCGCGCCTTGCTGCACAGCACGGGTAGCGTCGCCCCCGCAACCACCATCACGACAAACTGGCTGCCCCACAGCGTGAGCTTTTCGCGCAGGTCTCTGTTCGATAGAATCTGCTCCCATGATACGCGCAGCGTGTTGCCATAGCTGCCGAAGCGTTGGCTCCACAGCTCCTCCATCTTAAGAAACATGAACATATCGCCCGTAAGCGCATCGTTCATGAGCAGGTAGCAAAGCGTGCCCGCGGGGATAAGCAACAGCATCGCGCCGTGACCAAAAAAGCGCCGCCAGCTTCGCGGCGTACTGCCGCGCGGCAATATACCGTCTGCCTTAAGCATCTCAATAAACACCGGCAGCGTAAGCAGTACACCCACGTTACGCGTAAGCGCGGCGAGAAAACCGAAGACACAAGCGGCAAGGAATTGCCTTTTTCGCATATGATAGAAGCACGCGAGCGAGAGCAATAAAAACATGGACTCGGTAAACGGTGCGCCTAAGAAAACCGTCACGGGAAATATCAGCAGGAATTTCACCGCGCGGCGCGCGGCGGCTTCGTCCG
>CAZLRM010000352.1:0-1533 GCA_964561895.1 uncultured Christensenellaceae bacterium
TTTTGTAGTATCGGCACACTATACCCCTGCGTTTTGAATGGTGCTGGCGTTTCACAGCCTCCCGTGCAGCATCTAATATATGATTTCACTTCTCCCTAATCTGCGCCAAACATTACGATGGTATAGTTCCGGCTCAGCGGGTATTCTTTTGCTTACCCGTCATGCGGGTTCGGGATATCGCTGTGTGTTACCATTACGTTTTCAAACTTTTCCACCTGGTCTCTGCCCGGCGTCTGACGTTTTCTCTTGCGCCTGATTTTCATACGCTTCACCTCCGTTGCCATTAGTATGCGCGTATATTTGCGTTGCTTGTATCTCTGCGGGGAAAAATTCGCGTCGCTTTGGGCATTGCCCAAGGTAATGCACATAAAAACCGCTGGCAAACGAAGTTTGTCAGCGGTCTGAAAGGAGCGTTCCCGCTCCTTTGCTATATGTTTCTTTAAGGCAGTATATATCCCTGCTGCTTAAGGTACGCCTGCGCTTCCCCGTTCGTGGTGCAGTAGTCGATGAACGCCTGCGCCTCCGCAGAAACCTCCCCCACCGTTACGATGTTATACGGTCGGCTCAGCGCATACCTCCCGTTTTTCGCAACGGCCTCGCTGGCAGCCACACCCTCCACCTGGAGTGTCTTTACACCGTTGCCGCCAATCAGTGAAAGCGGCATAAAACCGATAGACAGGGAATTGTTCGCAATGAGCCCGGGCATATCGGCAGCCGAATCGATGATTTCGCACACAGAGCTGTCGAGCGTAATCTGCGTATCGTTTTCATCCAACCCGAGTACCAGTTCCTCAAAAGCATTGCCCGCCGTCGCTTCATCGGTGATCGCGTACACGGCAATTGCTCCGCTGCCGCCGAGGTCCGACCAGTCTGTGATATCCCCGCCGTAAATCTTGGCGAGCTGTTCAAGTGTGATATTATCGACCGGGCAGTCCGCCCCCGCGACGACCGCCAAGGCTTCTGTGCAAAGCGGCGCCGTCTGCGTGCTCTTGTAAAGGGTTGTCTCCTCATCCTTCAGAGCCCGCGGTATCACCGCAATATCCGTATTGCCGACCTCGCAGTAAGCAATTGCTCTGCCGGGCGTGGTGCGCTTCCATTCAATATATTTGCCGCTGCTTTCCATATACATTCCCGCAAGCTCGTATACCACCTTGCCCACGTTTCCCTTAGGGCCCGACATCGTCATGTCCACGGGCGTGGGGTTGGGCTGCGGCGTTGTGATAGCGCTCGCCGAAGTATCCGCGCTGCCACCGGACGAGCAGCCTACCAGCGCCATCAGCGCGGCAGCGACCAGCGTAAAAATGATTATTCTCTTCATATGTTCCTCCCGATGCCTGTTTTACCGGCACAGTATACCGCAGCGTTTATGGCCGGGGTGAAAACAGTTGTCTTTTTTCTTTAATGATCAGCGGTACAGCGGCCTGCGCGCGCAAAGCGAAATCACCTTGCTGCGCACCTCTTCCACCGCGTCCTCGCGGCGCTTTGCGATATCGGCGATCCATGCGCCGATTTCGTTCATGTCCGCTTCGTCCA
>CAZLRM010000353.1:0-1529 GCA_964561895.1 uncultured Christensenellaceae bacterium
GTTAAGAACGCCTGAGCAGGGAGGAGGAATCAGCATGAGCAATATCATTAAGGCGGTCGAGAAGGAACATATGCGCACCGATCTGCCTACGGTCGAAATCGGCGATACCGTCAAGGTTTTTGTGAAGGTCATCGAGGGCACGAGGGAGCGTCTTCAGGGTTTTGAAGGCTACGTCATCGCCAAAAAGGGCGGCGGCATCAGAGAGACGATCGTCGTTCGCCGCGTATCGTTCGGCATCGGCATCGAGCGTACGTTCCCGATCCACTCGCCCAAGATCGCGACCATCGAGAAGGTCAGGTCCGGTCAGGTGCGCCGTGCCAAGCTCTACTATCTGCGCGACAGGGCAGGCAAGGCCGCAAAGCTCCACGAGAAAAGGGGACAAAAGGGACAGCAATAAGAAGCCTTACGGTTTCAGACCGCTGACAAACTTCGTTTGCCAGCGGTTTTTTATATGCATTACCCATCTTTACTATTGCCTTTCTCAAGGGCGGCCTTGCAGGAAGGCATGTTTCAATGTGGAATCCATAAGGCTTTTTCGGTAGTTAGTCAAGCATGAGGCTTTGTCAGCAAGCCGAAGCCTTGCGGCTTCTTTTTTGCTGATTATTCAATAGCCGCGTCTTTTTGCGATGACGCGCGGGGTCATCCGGTGTATAATAGCAATGCGGAGCATCTTCGCCGGATTACCGAATAAGTGTCCCGCAGATGCGCCAAAGCTCCCGCAATAATGGAATATGGAATAAAGAAGGGAGACCGCATGGATATACAATGGTATCCGGGGCATATGGCCAAAGCCAAACGGCTGCTTGCCGAAAAGCTGAAGCTCATTAACGTGGCGGTGGTCGTCGCGGACGCGCGCGCGCCGCGCAGCACGATGAATCCTGATCTATTCACGCTGCTTGAGGGCAAACCCTGCGTCATCGTACTCAATAAGCGCGATCTCGCTGATGAAGCGGTTACCGTTGCTTGGGTGGCGTATTACGAAAAAAAGTATAACAATGTGCTCGCTTTCAGCGCCACGCGGGACAAGCCGGGCGCACTTACATCCGCCATCGCTAAGGCCGCCGCTCCTGTCGTGAAAAAGTACGCGGACAAGGGCATGAAAAAGACGGTGCGCGTACTCGTCGCAGGCATTCCCAACACGGGCAAGTCTGCAGTCATTAACCGGCTTTTAGGCAGAAAGAGCGTGAAGGAGGGCGACAAGCCCGGCGTGACGCGAGGGCTTCAGTGGGTGAAGCTGTCGGATACGATGGAACTGCTTGATTCTCCCGGCTTGCTGTGGCCCAAGATCGAATCGCAGGAAACGGCGGCTAAAATCGCGCTGTGCGGCAGCTTAAAGCAGGAAAATGTCGATCTCACGGAACTTGCGCTGCATCTTTTGCGTCTGATAGAGGATATCGCGCCTGGGGCGCTCTTTGCGCGTTACGGGGTAGCGCATGCAGGCGACGCGTTTGAGACGCTGACTGCACTATGTGAGAAACGCGGCTTTCTGCTGCGCGGCGGGGAGATCGATATCGAACGCGGCGCGAAGG
>CAZLRM010000354.1:0-1528 GCA_964561895.1 uncultured Christensenellaceae bacterium
GCCGCCCGCCGTGTCGCTTCGGGGTACGCGTGCGCGCGTGCTGGGCGAGTTGGCTTCCGCGCTGCGCGGCAGGCCGCCCGCCAAGTGGCTCAGCGGCCTCTGCGCGCAGCATTTGAGGCTGCCGGGCTTTGCTGCGGCGGCAAGGGATTTGCTGCTGCGCGATAACGCGGCGCAGCCATTGGGGCAAGAACTCGCGGCGCGGCTATACGGCAGCGGCGGCATCAGCGCGACGCGCGTGGAATGTTTCTGCCGCTGCCCGTTCAAGCACTTTTTGGACTACGGGCTGCGCGCGCAGGCCGAACGCGAATATACGCGCGACATCATGGACATCGGTACATTTCTGCATCTCGCGCTCGATATATTTGCGCGCGGGCTGATACGCGATAAGGCGGATATGTCCGCTTTGACCGCAGCTGAAGCGGAACGGCGCATGAGAGAGGCCGCGAACGAAGCCGCCGAGCGGCATGATTACGCCAAGCTCACGCAGGACGAGCGATTCGCGCGGCAGTACGAGCTGCTGGTAGGCGAGCTTTTGAATACGGCACAGCGCATCCGTGCGCACTTTGCGGGCAGCCGAGCCTCCATATACGCGGCGGAGCAGCCGTTTTCGGGCTATACGGTGCAGGCAGCCACGGGCGAGGTCGCCATTTCGGGCAAGATTGACCGCATCGATGCGGCAGACGGGTACTTCCGCGTGGTGGACTATAAGTCGTCGGATACAAAGTTTGTGCCGGGCGACGCCGCAGCGGGCGTATCTTTGCAGCTGCCCGTCTACATCGACGCAGCGCGCAAACTGCTGGAAGGCATGGGGCTGAAACCCGCGGGCGGCTACTATATGAAAATCGGCGATAACTACGGCGAAAGCGCGCAGGCGGTGGACAAGGACGCGCGCATGAAGGGCATTTCGCTCAATAATGCGGGCGTGCTCGGCACTTTCAGCGCGGAGCTTGACAGTGGCGATTTTGCCGCGATCGACCAATCGCTGAAAGCATCGGGGGAGCTTAGTGCGCGCGGCGCGGCGCGGCTGTATACCGAGAAGGAGATGGACGCGCTGCTGCGCCTTGTAGGTACGCGCATAGTGCGCGCTGCCGATGCGATATTTGCGGGCGAAACGGCGATTGCACCTGTTATCGGCACATCCAAGGGGGATGTGTGCGAGTACTGCGACTACAAAAGCGTGTGCCGCATGAACGCCGAATACGCAGGCAACGCGGCGCGCGTGCCGGAGCCGTTTGACAGGGATACGCTTTGCGGGGAGGCCGATGATGGACAGGCAATGGAATGAGCGCCAGGCGCAGGCCATCGAAGCGCGCGGCCACAGCGTGGTCGTTTCGGCGGCGGCGGGCAGCGGCAAAACGAGCGTACTGACTGAGCGCGTACTGCGGCTCATCGAGGCGGGCGGCGACATCGAGCGCATGCTCATCGTCACGTTCACGAACATGGCGGCGGGGGAGATGAAGGAGCGCATCTACCAGCGGCTGCAGGAGGCGGGGCAAGTGCCCGGCGGCGGGCGGCTCGCGGCGCAGGC
>CAZLRM010000355.1:0-1512 GCA_964561895.1 uncultured Christensenellaceae bacterium
CGGTCGGGAGAATCGTTCTGCGAGGCGACTACGCGCGCGACGTTGTTGATTTTATCAAGCTGAACCTTGAGCTGGTTTTTGGCGGCTTCGAGTTTTGTGGCGCGCGCACGCAGCTCGGGCGAAGCGCCGAGTTCGATCACGGTAGATTCGCCTGAAGGGGAGCCTACGATGCTGGCCGTGATTCCCTTGCCTGCGCGTACCGTGCCGCCGATAATCTTGCCCCATTTTCCTTTCATCGTGATGGAGCCGTTTGCCAGCACCTTGCATTGTACGATGTAGTCGGAGCAGATGTTACCCTTGGCTTTAATACTGCAGCGCTCAAGAAATTTCGCGACGATGTTGCCTCCCGCGCAGAGGCTGCCTTTATCGACGCCCTGCATGCCGTTTTTGAGTATGATATCCTTGCCCGCGATCAATGTCGCGCCTTCCACATACCCCCATACCTCAATCATACCGGCAGCCTCGATAGTAAGGCCGGAAATGACGTTGCCGGATATGATTACGTCGCCTTCGAACTGTATATTGCCCACGCTCATATCTGCGTCGTGCGATACGCGGAACACATCCGCGATCTCGACACGGTCGTTGATATAATCCACGCGTCCGCTTTTCGACGCGATCAGGCTTAAGCCGTCCTCCGAGACAGTTACATTTTTGCCCTTGGGAAGCTTGGCGGTAAGGCCTTTTTGCGCGGGCAGCTTGTTTCCCTTTACGGTGGAGCCGTCCACTCCGTCGCCGGGCGGTATGGAGGTGACCACAGCCGCGCCTTGCTTAACTGCTTCGAATATGTTCAGGCTTTTATAATCCGCGCTGCCGTCCTCAGCAATTTTCGGCGCATAGCTGGGGGTCGTATTGAAAAGAAAGACGACCCTTCCGTCCTCGCCTTTTTCTGATGGTTTTCCGGCAGCGATGGGGATGTATTCAAAATAAAGGCGGCTGTCTATGGCATGTTTGGCTCTCTGCTCATCAATTCCATAGGTGACGCCCCATTTTTCGCGGATCAGCGTGAAAATCTCTTCCGCGCTTTTTTCACTGCCTGCAGCGCAGGGCGGCAGCAGCATCATTTCCGCCGACATCTCGTCCTTTGCAACAAACACCATCACGTCGGCATCCGCATTCGGTTCTTCCTGTGCGTCCGCGACGCGGATACGCTCATCCCTGCGCCGGAGCCGAAACGGAACGTCGCCGGTGCTGATACCTTCGATATTTCTGCGGTTAAGGTCGTATATGACGGCTTCCGGCTGCAACGGCCTGCCGCCAGCGTCCTCATATTCAACAACTACAAATACGCCTTCTTCGGCATACTCAAGTCTGTAAAAAGCATCGCGCGGGTGCAGCCCTGCCGTGCTTTCGCGGCGCTCATGCACCGTCACATCGTTCATATCTGACATTTGGCCTCTCCCTGAAAATTCCTCATATTAATCTATCGGAACAATGATGCGTTTATTTTAAGGTTATTATATATATTGCCTGTAACCTTGCCTTTGAAACAGCCCTTTTATTGCCTTTTTA
>CAZLRM010000356.1:0-1512 GCA_964561895.1 uncultured Christensenellaceae bacterium
GCGAGAAAGAAGCAGATGACGAGCGTGATGCGGTCGATATGCCGGAATATGATGACCGCAAGGTTATAGCTAAGCAGCATCAGCAGCATGGCGCCAAGGCCAAGCGCGGCGGTGCCAACGTCGAAGCTGTCTTCGCGAAAAGAGAGCAGGGTGAACGCCGAAAGCAGGAACATGATCGTCAGCGCGAGCAGAGCGCCCGCACCCCTTCTTTCAAATACCATCGTTCACCTCTTTTAAATGCACACGCATGACGATATTTCCAAAGCAGACGATATCCATATCCTTAAGGCGAATATATTCACCCACATGCGCGCCATTGGCCGTGATTTCACCATTGCCAAGGCGTGTTAAATAAACTGCGTTGTCTTCCGCGAGGTAAACCTGCGCGTGCGCTTTTTCCACGCTGCGGTCGGGCAGCACGATGTCCGTGCGGCGCGAGCGCCCGATAGTATTATGAGGCATCAATTGAAATTTAAGGCCGCGGATATCATCCGGGCCGGAAACAACGGAAAAATAACCGATGCTGTTTTTTGCGACACCCAGCACATATCGTTTATCGCGGTATTCTTTTATGGAAATGCTCGTTACACCGAGCAGTACGATGGCACCCACGATGAAAAACCAGTACCGCATTGCGAGGGAAGCCGCTTCGTACACGCCGCTCATATCATCACCTCTTTGGGTATTGTATCATATTTTGCTTCGAAATGAATCCCGCAAGTTTGTAAAAGCGGTTAAATAATACGGTGATATTTGTACGGTTTTGACGAACATTAGGGAAAGAAAAGAGGAAAGCGAGCCTGCCCCGCAAGCTCGCTTACCCTCCGTGAGTGCATAAATGTGCAGCTTAAAGCAACGCGGGCTGCATCGCACGGATGACACCGCAGCCGATCCGCGGTCCGGAACCGCCCGCAGGCTGGGAGGTATAGTCGTCTCTTCCGCCATGGATGATCACGCTGCGCCCGATGATATCCTTAACCGAAAAACGCGTCGTTACAAACGCAATCCAGGCTTCCATTTTGTCCGTAGCAAGCAGCATGGGGAAATCGCCGGCATGCAGCGGATGCGCTGCGCCGGTTGGATTGTAATGCCCCATCGCGGATGCAAAACCCGGAGGTGCGCATTCAACGGATTCATGGACGTGAAAACCGTAGAATCCTGTTTCGCTCGGCGGCAGCCCGCTGATATGCGCGTCCACGCGCACACCGGCTGGTGTGTCAAAAAAGCGCACGCTGCCTGAAAGCCGAGGAGCTTGGGCGTTGCCCAGTATGGTTGCGATTGCCCCGCTGACGATATGTTCCATGACTTAGCTCCTAAGATTGTTTTAATACAGATTATGCTGATTCGGCTTACGGCGTGTGAACCGTAAATGCGCTTGTATGCGGCCATGATGGGGTGCGATGTTTGACAAAGAGCCGTCACTGCTATATCATAATAACATAGAACGGGAGCGATAAAATGTTTATGGCAGGTGATAAAATTTCATATCCTATGCATGGCGCAGGCGTAATT
>CAZLRM010000357.1:0-1507 GCA_964561895.1 uncultured Christensenellaceae bacterium
AGCGGCTGCAGGAGGCGGGGCAAGTGCCCGGCGGCGGGCGGCTCGCGGCGCAGGCCGAGAAGTGCGCGTTTGCCGATATCTCCACGATCCATTCGTTCTGCGGACGGCTCATCCGCGATCATTTCGAGCAGGCGGGCGTATCGCCCACGTTCACTGTAGCGGACGAAGCACAGGCCGCGCAGCTAAAACAGGCGGCGCTCGAGGACGCGATCGAGCAGCTGAATGCCCCCGGCTTTTTTGAAAAATACGCGCCGAGAGGCGACACGGGCCGAATCGCGGATGTGGTGCTGGCCATCTACGCGCGCGTGGTATGCCAGAAAGACCCGGAAAAGTGGCTTGCCGATGCGGAGGCGCATTACAGCGACCTTAGGTTTATCGCGGTGCTGTTTGAGGAATATAAAGCAGCAGCGGCGGAAGCGGCGAACAATGCCGCGCGGTATATCGCTGCGCGGTCGGATGTCTGGCGCGAGCGCGGCTTCGCGGATACGGCGGAGGAAAGCGATAAGGCGATTGCCGAATTACGGCGCGGTATCAACTCTATAGCGATGCACGAAGCATACCTGCCCGCAGTCGCTTCGGTGGGGGGCAAGGGTAACGGCGCGCCATGGCGCGAGAGCGAAACGCTTAGCAGACAAGCGAACCGATGCTTCGACAACCTGCGCGATTTCGAGGGGGACTTTGCCGCAAAGGTAAGCGAAGCGCTTTCTATCACAGCGGGGGACGCACGCTGTTTCATCGCGCTTACGCGCGCGCTACTGCAAGCGTACGCCAAAGCCAAACGCGCAAAAAACCTGCTCGACCATGATGATACCATCCATTTTGCGCTTAAAGCGCTGTGTGTACCCGAGATCGCGCAGCGGTACAGGGAGAGATACGACCATGTATTCGTGGACGAATATCAGGATATCAACGATGCGCAGAGCGCGATTATTTCGCTGCTGCAGCGCGGCGATAACGACTTTCTTGTAGGCGATGTGAAGCAGTGCATCTACATGTTCCGAGAGTCCAATCCGGAACTGCTGATCGGGCGCTGCCGTGCGCTTTCGGGCTGCGGGCTGATCGAGATGAACACCAACTACCGCAGCGCGCCGGGCGTCATCCGCTTCATCAACGGCGTGATGCGGCACATGATGACACAGGATGCGGGCGGCGTCGCCTACACGGGCGGGCATACGCTAGATGCCGGGCGCGAAGGCGAGGGGTGCGCCGAAGTTTTGCTTGCGGGCTTCGGCGAGGATAACCTGTCCGCCGAGGCCCTACAGATCGGTACGGCGATCCGGAGCCTCATTGCCCAAGGCTACAAGTACGGAGAGATTGCGGTGCTTCGCCCCGAAATCAGGGGCAGCGGGCGGCAGCTCGCCCGGCTGCTTTCCGATATGGACATTCCTGTTTCGGGCGCTACAGGCGGCGGGGATGCGGCGTTTAGCGAACTGGGCGTATTTTTGAATCTGCTGCGTGTGATCGACAGCCCGGTCAGCGATATCGCGCTGCTCAGCGTGATGCGCTA
>CAZLRM010000358.1:0-1505 GCA_964561895.1 uncultured Christensenellaceae bacterium
CGTGAACCTCGACTTGGTGCGGAAAAAATACGAAGGCCTTTCCGGCACGGAGCTCTCGATCTCCGAAAGTCAGGAGCGCATGGCTGTCGTAATCGATCAGAAGGATTTGGCCGAGGTGCTGGCGTTAGCCGCGCAGGAGAACCTGCACGCCGCGCAGGTGGGGCAGGTCACGGACGCGGGGCGCATGGAGCTTTATTGGCGCGGCAAGCCCATCGTGAGTATTCAGCGCGCGTTTTTAAACACCAACGGCGCAACCGCCCTCGCACAGGCGCATGTGCAAAACCTTGAAAAAAAAAGGCTGTTTGACGAGCCATTTACCGGCGGCCTGAAAGACCGCCTCATTTCCATGATGTCCGATATCAATATCTGTTCCAAAAAAGGCCTGATCGAAATGTTCGACTCGAGTATCGGCGCTTCCACCGTGCACATGCCATTAGGCGGCGCGACACAGACAACGCCGCTGCAGGCGATGGCGGCGGTCATCGCGGCGGAAGGACAGTGCGATACCGCGACGCTGTTCTCCTACGGCTTCGATCCCTATATGATGGAAAAAAATCCGTTCCTGGGCGCGATATATTCCGTCGTGCTGTCATTGGCAAAACTCGCTGCCTCGGGCGGCGATATCTCCCGCGCGTGGCTTACGCTGCAGGAATACTTTGAGCGCATGCGCGACCAGCAAAGCTGGGGCAAGCCGCTTTCCGCGCTGCTCGGTGCATGGTGGGCGCAGCGGGCCTTGGGCACGCCCGCCATCGGAGGCAAGGATTCCATGTCGGGCAGCTTCGAGAACATAAGCGTGCCGCCAACGCTCGTATCGTTCGCGCTTTGCTGCGAGAAAGCGCTGCGGCTCGTGTCGCCGGAGCTGAAACGGCCGGACAGCATGCTCTACCGCGCACGCATCCGCCGCGACGTGAACGGCATGCCGGACTTTGAAAGCATCAAAGACGTGTATGCGAAAATATACAAAGCCGCACAGGAGGGCCGCGTATATTCCGCGTACGCTGTGGAGCGCGGCGGCGCGCTGGCAGCCATCGCGAAAATGGCGCTCGGAAACGGCATCGGCGCGCGCCTCAAGGGCGATATCAATGATCTGTCAAATAAAGCTTATGGCGATATCATTATCGAAGGCGACGGGTTGGACTTTTTCGAGTTTATCGGCCATACGGGCGGCAGCGCCATAGAGCTAAAAGGCGAATCCGTCTCCCTTTCAACACTGCGCGAATCCTTTGAGACGCCGCTTTCCAAGGTGTACCCGCTGCGCGCGAAAGCCGAAGGCGGCGCGCCGGATAAGCTGTTTAACGCAAAAAGCATCTATGTGTGCAAAAACAAAACCGCGAAACCGCGCGTGGTCATACCTGTGTTTCCGGGAACCAACTGCGAGTACGACTCCGCGCGCGCGTTTGAGTATGCGGGGGCAATTTCCGAGATCATCGTAATGCGCAATATTACCGCAGCGGATATCGAGGAAAGCACGGCGCAACTCGCGCAGCGGCTTTCCCAAAGCCAGA